>NZ_JAVJTO010000094.1:0-117203 GCF_040220235.1 Coleofasciculus sp. B1-GNL1-01 | reverse complement strand
AATCGGCTTTTTGAATCCATTGAAGAGTTAGAATCTTTGTTGCATCAACTTTTAAATGAAGACAAGCTAGTTATTAATTGGGGGCGGAAACTGAAAAATAAGGGTAATGCTCTTATCACAGTTTAAATGCATAACAGCTTACTGAGCCATTAGTAGCGCTTAGAGTGTTAGTGTTGATACTGCCCGTATCACTATTTAACGTGATTCCTTCACCTTCAGAGGTAACGTTAGCGATATCAATGTCATTATTGGCAAAAAGATTCACTACATTGCCAGATACATCATCAGTGCTAATCTGATTCCCGGCGGTTAGCTGTACTGAGCCATTAGTAGCGCTTAGAGTGTTAGTGTTGATACTGCCCGTATCACTATTTAACGTGATTGTCCCACTTTCAGAGGTGATGTTGCTAACGATAATTTCATTATTCGCTATAAAGTTCACGAGTCCATCATTAGTGTTTAAGTCACCTTGGATATCAATGCTGTTAGCTGTGATACTAAAACCTTCTGACCCACTGGTTGCAATTGTTGAGGCGGCTGTTACCTGATTAGCACTTTCGATATTGATTTGACCTAAATCAATTGTTCCTAGAGAATCTTGAGTCCCTATAGCATCATTAAAATTGATATCTCCAGATCCAGCAATTAGGGTTAGGTTGAAGGGAGGAGTGTCAGTATCATCAGGAAAGTTATCATCTGACGCCGCACTGGAAAGAGTTTTGCCAAAAATAATATTGCCTGATGTTCCCGTATCTTCCGTATTAAACGTTGTGTCTAATGTTACATCAGTTAGCAAAATTACATGACCCGCAAATTCAATGGAACCTCCAGTCGTTGTAATTACACCTGCCACCTGGGTTTGTTCGGCATTGATAAATAAACTGTTGAAAACTGTGGTTGAGTTGCCAATTAAGTTAGCGCTTCCTGTGACATCATCGCCAATAATTAAATTCTCTAAAGAGTTAACATTCCCCACGTCACCGTTAAAGAAAACTCCCCCCATACCTGGGTTAACATTGAGACTTTGCTCATTGTTGAGTTGACCATTAACATTACCATTAAAGGTAATATCCCCGCCTTGCCCTGAACCCGTGCTGAGAACGACCAAATCTGTACCAATCCACACACTATTTTCTATGGGATTGGGAGTGTTACCGACAATGATATCCTGACCATCTGTGGTGATATTGGCATTCAAGGTTGTGTTAGCACTGTTGAGTTCGATTGAAGCATTTCCTGTTCCTGTAATATTTCCATCAACAGTAATTGAACCTTGAGGAGACTGAATTTTTACCGAATTATCAAAAGTCACATCATTAATAGTGATTGAGCTAGAACTATTCTCTTGACCAATAATAATCGGATCAAACCCATCCAATGCCTCAAGATCTGCTTCGGTGATATCAAAAGTGTCCAAACCGCTATCGGCTAAACCATTGATGGCAATCCCTTGGTTGGGTGTTGAAGGGCGAAGCTCAAGGACACCTGTACCAGTCACTGAATTAGCTCCGCCTTCAAAGTCAATCTCATTAGCTAGCAGGGTTAAATTATTTTCGGCTACAGCCAGAGTTGAATCAAAGCTAAGTGTAGCTGTACCTACATCAAATGTTGTATTCCCTGTTAATGATACGGGTTGATCAATAAACAAATCACGGTTGCCCGTAATAATACCACCAGCAATCTCTACTTGATCCGCGTTTATAATGTCGAGGCGATTTAGGGGATTCTCATTACCCACCCAATCTTTAAACTGAATTGTACCAGAGCCAGCATCAAGTTCTAGCTGATAATCTCCGTTCAGTGTGCCATCAAAGATAATATCACCTGTGTTAGTACCAGTGCTGAGATTTACATCATTTTTGAGAGTGACTGCACCATTGAAGGTGATTGAATCTCCACCGGAAGCGCCATCAGACAATATATTATTTTCCAGAGTGACTGCACCGTCGAGGGTGATACTTCCACCCTTACCTGTTTCGGAAAAAGATAATATCTCTCCATTCGATATGATAGATCCTGAGTTACTTTGCAGACTAACGGTTCCGCCATCGCCACCATTTACACTCGTTGCAAATACGTCAGCTATTCTAATATCACCCTCAGCTTCTAATGTGATATTGCCAGCCGTACCATCATTAGTAAATGTGGAGACTTCACCTGAACTAACATCAATAGAACCACCGCTGTTAATTGTAATATCTCCCGCATCCCCCGTTCGACCTGGACTTACAAATGAGCCAAGGCTAACTCTTATTGGGGGATCGTCAATGGTTAAGAAGTGACCTGTGGTTTTAATATCACCCCCAGCGTCTAATATTATTGGTCCCGCAATTTCGGGAATATTAGGAGGGGTAGCAGCAAACGTGGCTATACTTTCAACCGTGATGTCTCCCTTTTCTGCAATTAATATTAGTGCTGGGAAATTTCCAATAATAAATTCATCTGTACCAGGAGCCGCATTCGCAAAATTGGCATCTGGACTATTAATGACGATATCCCCATTAAACGTGATACTACCTCCAGCTTCTACTTTATAAGCTGGTCCCGTATAGCCAGCCGCAGAAAAGTCTCCATCTAACGAATCAATGGGATCATAGAGACTGATAAAATCCGTTGGTTCTCCAGATAAGTTAAGAATCGAGATATTACCACCACTGGTAAAGTGAGCATCTCTGGAAATCTTGCCATCACTCACTAAACTCAGATTTCCCCCACTCACAAATGGGGTGTCTGGATGATTCAGCGCCAGAATATCAATTCCATTATTCCCCTGAATATAAAGATTTCCTCCCGCTTGAGCTAAAAAAGGACTGGTTTGGTTATCCCTTACCAATACTGTATCCTGCGCCAACAGATTTAAATCCCCGGTTGTTACCAAAGAAGGTGCAACGCCTTCCCCAACCGGAACTAAGGTTATATCGCCTTCAGCCGATAACGTTGCTGTGTATCCTGTTACCTGATTAACAACAATATCTCCAGCTTCAGCTTCCACATCCGCCGCCGCGATTCCCGTCGCTTCAACCACACCGCCATTCGTCAACAATTCCGGTAACATTAACGGTTCAATTGCCAACAAATTCCCCTGATTATCTGTCGGTAATTCAACCTCCAAACTCAGAAGCTGTCCCTCTTGAGTCAACCGTACCCGACTCGTTCCCGGTACTGTCATCACTGAAATATTACCGTCTGGTGCTGTCAAATTCCCCGTACTCAGCACCCCGCCACCAATCAGCGAAAGATTCTGTCCTTCGGATACCTCTAAATCACCCGCATTAATAATCGCTCCGGGCTGCACCGTCTCAAACTTAAATCCATTCGGATTCCCAACTAAATTGCTGTAACTATTGCTACCAAATGCCTCAAACCATCTCCCCTGAAAACCAATCCCCGTCGCCGTGGTTGCGGTAAAATCACCCGTAACATTCAGCCGAGCATTTTCACCAAAAATAATCCCCGCCGGATTCATTAAAAATAGATTCGATTGTTCCCCTGTTACCTGAATCAACCCATTAATCAGCGACGGTTCACCATTCATCACCCGCCCTAAAATATTCTGAATCTCTGGATTCGACAAAAAGTTAGCAATTTGGTTGGTATCGAGTCCAAACTGCTCAAAACTATGAAACAGATTCACCCCATCTCCGGAAACTGTACCCCCTTGGATATCGTAGCGGTTTCCCTCAGAATTAACCGTGGTTCCTGTACCATCGGCGGCGGGGGTAATGGGTTGGGAGTAAGCAGGGGATTGAGCAATAGTAAAGGTTAATGCCAATCCTGCCAACAGCCGCCCCTGTCCTTGAGTGAAAATATTCATGGGGCATAGCAGATGTATATCTAAAATTATTTAAGCATAAATAATTAGCGGCTGTAAATAGGGTGCGCCTTTTCACCGTAGGTTGGGTTGAGCGTAAGCGAAACCCAACAGTCTAACCCGTTAGTGGTCTTACTTTTAAAACCTCTCTCCCACGCCAGCCCTCACCCCCAGCCCCTCTCCCAAGCTTGACACGGATGAAGCCTTGCGCCCCAAAGCTTGAACATCTGTTGTGTTCATTTGTCTATTGGACAAACCTCAAAAGCTAACTCATGGCGATAAAAACACACATTAAATTCCGCCAAAAAGTTTGTATGTCCCAGGATTACAGGCGCATCTCTTGATTGAGTCCAAGCAAATGCCAATAAGACAGGCGAAAACGGAACAATGATACCCGATACCACCAAGCCTCGTGCTTCGTGATCAGCTAAATTTCCACTTAACTGAATCGGAACAGTTTGCTCTTCCCAGACTGCCCCTAACTGTATACCAATCTCGTAAGGTAGAACATTGACACTTGCACCCGTATCTACAAGTGCCATTACCTCGACAGTGCAGCTTCTATTGACAAGAGTGATCGGCAAATATGGCATGACACTCGAAAGTCCAAGGCTATTTATGCGTTCAATGAACGGGAATCGTTGACCATTAAGCATTAGTTTCTCTCCGCGCCGCCACCAAAAGATCCGACAAGGCTTGAACACTTGCTTGATCTGCTTGAGGAGACCAGACAACGGCTTCTGTTGATGCCAATTGATTCAACAGTGCATTAGCTGAATCACTATTGTCCGCAGGTTCTAGACTGCATCCTTCCTCTTTAGCAACGGCAAGAAGCAGAAAATGGATAAGTCGAAGTTTATCTTGATGAGAGAGTTGACTAACAGTGGGTAAAAGTTCGCTGAGAGACATATTGCTTGTTTGAGAGGTTCAATACAGTTCTAGTCTAGTTGAAAGTAACCAAAGAGCGATATTGACATATCTTAGATTCAATGGTGGTGAAATAAGCATTTTGGGATCACCGAAATCTTTGATATACCGTAGGGTGGGCATTGCCCACCAATCTTATTGAGCGTGCCATTCTGATGAGGTTGAATTTCCCAATCCGTTGCTCAACCCAACCTAAAAAGGTAACTTTTAACGGCGTAAATCCTGCTCTTGTTAAGCCACTGAAAGTTCATAGTGCAGTATTAAAACTTCGTCTCGTTTCAATGTAGCCATTGCATATTCCCGCCCCTGTAAATCAGCAAACTCAACTAAATAGTGAGGTTCTTCCTGCTCATCATAAATATTGACAACTGTACCCACTTGTCCGACTGGCAAGTTTTCAAGCATTACATAGTCAGATTCAATTAAGTGCAACCGCTTCAAGGGAATCGGTTTTAGCGTTGCAATTGTATCCAGCAAATTCAGATTTTCCATGTCACTTGATAAATGCAGATATTAAACGCGGCTGTTGGTTTTTAGCCGTGATTTCCAAAATGGTTCGGAGGTATCTGTTCCTCAACCCCACTAACAAAAGTGACTCCAAAATCATGTCGCAACCACCCGTGTTTGCGCTTTTGAGCGAGATTGAGGTTTCGTTTTCACGAAAATCTCTACATCTTGCCCTAAAGCATTCAAGCAGCGAAACAAACTGACAATGGAAAAGTTGGATAACTTGCCATGGATTAGAGCAGATACTTGGGATGGTTCAATCCCTAAAACTTCTGCGGCTTCAGTTGGGTTCAACTGTTGCTGAGTAATCATACGGCTAATCTTATATGCCAGTTCAGCTTTCACCAACAATTCATCAGAATTCTCTAAACCCAAATCGGCAAAAACATTCCCACTACTGGCTTGCACACTAATCTCCTGAGTCATCTTTTTCTCCCTTTTGCTGCTGACGATAGTTTTCGGCGTAATGCTCTTTGGCTCGTTTTAATCTTGCTTCAATCAACTCAATCTCTTGCTTTGGCGTAGCAATTCCTTGTTTGGATTTCTTTTGAAAAGCGTGTAAGACATAAACGACGCCAGCGAGTTTCACGGTATAAACGGCTCGGTAAGTGTCTTTATCAAAATTTTCCACAACTTCAAGCACCCCAGCTCCCTTAAATCCTTTGAGGGGTTTAGCTGAAGGATGCTTTTCACCACATTGAGCCAAGTACAAAGCATAGCCAACGACTTGCTGAACCTCCTCTGGAAAAGTTTTCAAATCTTCAAGAGAGCTTCCTACCCATTCAACGGGTTTCAACGATAAACTCATACCTCAACAGAGATTCCATACTGATCATAATCCATAACTTTTTCCTGTCCTTGTCAAGGGGAAGGTTAGGCAGGGGTCAAACTATCCTCAACTATGGCAAATCGTGAATCGCATCGGCTGGCGATACTCCCCCCTTCGTGACAGCGATGATACCAGGGAGGTATTCATCCATCATGTTTACATTGGTGTAAACCAACTGTTTGATAGTGTCTGAATCAAGCGAGTGATTTTTGACATTGGTGCTAGTTTTGTAACGAATCTCCCCATCATCGAAATTTAACTCAAAATTGCCGATAATCATGCCATAATTGGCTCTCGATAGAAACTCTCCTACAGCTCGACGCTTAGATTTGGGAATTTTAATCGGGCATAAGCAGTAGAAGATAAACTGCTGCTGTGATTCTATCGCTTGGGCATAACAGTCGTATTGGTCATTTTTTCCCTTAAACGCTAGGCGTAAGGCTGACTGTTTTTCTAGGTGGGCATAGTGCCAATTGTCTTCTGTGAAAAAATTGACGATGGCGGCAAAAATCGGTTGTGTTGAGGGAATGTCTTCAGGTGTCACATTGGGAGTTTTCCTGTAATTGCATCGCCAAAAGACTAATATAAGGGTTGATGGATTGCCAATTTAGTTGATTTTACAAGTAACCCTTAAGGATTGTCCTTGTTTTCTTTAAAGTTGACAATTTCTTCAGGGGCGGAGTGAATTATTTTTATCACCTCCAAAGCCAAATCAGCCATTTCTTTAGCGCGGGGGTCTGGCATTAATTTTAATTCAATTAACTCATTGAGTAGTTTGGCGGATTGAATACCCGATTTTAACAAAGATTCTTGATATTCTTGTTGTAATGTTTTAGAGGAATTTGGGGTCTGATTTTGGTTGGTTTGATTTTCCATAATTATCCCTATTAATCAACTTATATGAGCATAATATGTTTATATAGCACTACGCAGACACGTTAGGACATCAGTCAATCCCAGTAATGACCTGATAACAGGCAAGAGAGAACTTTAGGAATGTCCTAACCTGCCTTGGTAAGGCTATATAGCATTTTTATGTGAAATGTAAACAAGCAAACCTTGCCCAGTAAGGCTTTCAGTGCTTTGGCTGTACACGAATCATTTAAAAACACTATAGATTTTAAAATATTATACCATGTGTCTATAAAACATATCTTCGATTGTAATAATTTAGCCTACAGATCATCACTTAAACTTGCTGACACCACAACACAATCGCTAATCCAGACTTGCAAGCCAAGGGGATCGAAATCTAGTGGGGTTTGGACATCGCCATCTTCGTACAAAACACCAGTCCCGACTTCATCAGGTTCTACTTCTAGAATCTCGATTAACTTGGTTTGAGAAATTCCTATAAGATTAATACCCTTAAAATAAAGCTTTTCGTAAGTAGCAACTGCAACAACAATTCCATCTTCAACATAAATGCTGATATTCTCGTCTGGAACTTTATATGTTTTCCATCCAATTGTAGCATTATCATCACTTAAGAAAACTCCAATGTTATTAGTGTATATTTCAATTGGAGTATTAAACTTAATTAAGCCAAAACTTTTGTTTGGAATCCATGTCCAATTTTCTAAACTCATCGCTTTATTCCTTTACTGTGTTCTTCGCCTTTTTTCTTTTTTTGCGCGGCTTCTCTAATATTTTGAATTTTTTTCTTAATTTTTTTAGCTTCTTTTTTAGTAGCAGTTTTTAACTGTTCTTCTAACTCTTTAATTTGATCCTCTGCTTTAGATAGAGCCCTGCCGCCATCGCCATGCTTCTCATTTTTACTACTGTCTCTAGAACGCTTTTCCGTTGAATCAGTATATTTATCTGTGATCTTGTGCTCACTGGCTATCATGTGGATAGAATAATGACCGGGAACTCCTTTAGAACGTGCTTCAAAGCGTTTAATCCAACTGAACTTAGCCTTGACCGTTGCATTTAACAATCCAATCAATGCAGGAGCCGGGGTATCGATAGCATCATTGCTTTCTGTAATAGTTTTAGATGCTGCTAGTGCAGCGGGCAACTCAGCAGCTTTATCACCTGCCTTAGCAGCATCGCCAGCTTTATCACTTGCCTTAGCAGCATCACTAGCTTTATCACCTGCCTTAGCAGCATCGCCTACTTTGTCAGCAGTTTTTACGGCATCACTAGCTTTATCACTGGCTTTAGCAGCGTCACTTACTTTATCGGCAGCTTTGACGGCATCACCTACTTTGTCAGCAGTTTTTACAGCATCACTAGCTTTATCACCTGCCTTAGCAGCATCACCTACTTTGTCGGCAGCTTTAACAGCATCGCCAATCTTATCAGTGGCTTTGGCAGCATCACCTACTTTGTCGGCAGCTTTAACGGCATCGCCAATCTTGTCGGCAGCTTTAATATATTTACCAGCTTTACCCAAAGCCGCAACATCACCAATACCCGGAACAGCCGCAACTAGGGAAAAAGCAGCATTTCCCCAATCTCCTTCTAAGGCGTACCAAATACCATTAATACCATCGGCAATAGCACCAAATCCTGGAATAAATCCAGCAACATCTAAAATTCCATGTCCCCAAGCACTAATAGCTGAATAATTTTCACTGCACCATTGACTTACATCACCCCAGCGATCCTGAACCCAATTCCACCCTTGACTGACTTGTTCTCCAGCCCAAGCTAAACCTTGTGATATATTCTCACTTGCCCAACTACCAACTTCACCCGCCTTATTCTTCGTCCAATCCCAACCCGCTTTAATCCCATCACCTGCCCATTGGAGAGCATTACCACCTAATTCTCCTAGCTGTTGGACGCCATTCCACGCTTGAGAACCTTTTTCCTTAACAAAATTACCAACAGCCGAACCTGTTTCTTGTAGCCAATTTAACCCTTGAGAACCTTTTTCCTTAACAAAATTACCAACAGCCGAACCTGTTTCCTGTAGCCAATTTAAGCCTTGAGAGCCTTTCTCCTTGACAAAGTTACCAACAGCCGAGCCTGTTTCCTGTAGCCAATTTAAACCTTGAGACCCTTTCTCTTGTGTCCAACTCGTTGCACCCGAAGCCTTGTCAGATAACCAGTTTAAACCTGCGGAACTTTTCTCTTGTATCCAACCGGTTGCACCCGAAGCTTTGTCAGATAACCAACTGAATGCACCTGAACTCTTTTGTTGTACCCAACTCTTCGCACCAGAAACCTTATCTCCCAACCAGGAAACAACGTTATTAGCTTTGCTTTGAACACCGGAAACTACCGAACTGACTTGACCACCGAGCCATTCTAAAATTGAGCTTCCTTTAGACTGGATAGTTGAAACAGCACTTTATCCTTTTGCCTCTAACCCACTGACAAAAGAACCTGCCTTTTCCCCAACGGCGTTAACTGCACTGCTTCCCTTTTCGGTGAGCCAATTTTTAGCCGTCTCACCTTTTTCTTGCATCCAGTTAAACGCACTGGTTCCCTTTTCAGTCAGCCAAGATGTCGCATTATTCGCCTTATCAGCCACAAAGGTTTCGGCGCTACTGACTTTTTCACCCATCCAAGAGGTGGCGCTGTTGGCTTTTTCACCTATCCAAGAATTAGCACCATTAACCTTCTCTCCCAGCCAACTAAAGGCTCCTCCAGTTTTCTCATCAATCCATGTCCCCGCACTATTGGCTTTTTCCGATAACCAATTCGTTGCGGCTCCAGCTTTTTCAGTAGCAAAACTGGTGGCATTATTAACCTTTTCTCCCACCCAGGATTGAGCTTCCCCAACTTTACCCTGGAAGCTTGTCCAGCCTTCTGAGGCTTTACCTGTTAAGGTTGTCCATTTCTCATTTAAATAATCCCCTGCACTGGTGACAGACTGGTCAACCGATGTTTTAACTTGTTCTCCCTGTTGTTGCAGTTGTGTACCAACATCCTGGGCTTTTTGGCTAATTCCTTGCCATCCCTGTTCAACTCTTTGCGTGACAGGAGCTACCTTGCCTTCAATATTAGTACAGGCTGATTCAACTTCTGTTTGGAGGGTTTCCAATTCAGCTTGTAAAGCTTGCCCATTACCTAACCCTTCTGCTGGTTTGACTCCGGCTGATGTGTCATCAAGTTTAGCTTGTAGAACTTGACCATTTCCTTGTCCTTCTGCTTGTTTTGCCCCGGCGGAAGCTCCATTAAGTTTAGCGATAAAGTTTTGAGCTTTCGCCATGTATGTCTGGGAAAACTGCTGGGCTTCTGTTTCTACAGCAGTCATTTCCGTTGTGGCACTATTTTCTAAATCAGTCCAATTACTTTCAATCTCACCTTTGCCTTCAACGGCTTTACTTTCCAGATTGGTAACTTTATCAGCAACTTCTGTTTCAACTTGTTGCTCTTTAGCCGTCGTTTCTTGTTTTAAGCCAGTTTCTTCCCCTTGTAACTCAGAAGCTTGGGTTTGGGCATCGGTTTGGAGTTCTGTACCTTTGGCTTGACTCTCGGCTTCAACTTCAGTTCCTTTGGCTTTGACTTCTGACTGAAGTTCAGTTCCTTTCGTTTGTTTATCAGCTTCGAGTTCAGCCGCTTTAGCTTGTTTATCGGCTTCTAATTCATTCCCTTTAGCTTGTTTATCAGCTTCGAGTTCAGCGGCTTTAGCTTGTTTATCAGCTTCTAATTCATTCCCTTTAGCGTCTTTAGCGCTATCTAATTCATTGCCTTTGGTTTCTTTATCAGCTTCTAACTCACTGCCTTTGGTTTCTTTATCAGCTTCTAACTCATTACCTTTGGTATCTTTGTCTGCATCCAGCTCACTACCCTTGGTTTGCTTGTCATTATCTAACTGATTCCCTTGCTCTTGTTTTGTCCCATCAACTTGAGATTTTTTACTATCGTAATCACTTTGTACCTCATTCTTCTTCCCAGCAGCATCACCTTGAAGGGAATCAAAAATACCTTTTGCCCAATCAAAGGGATTTTCCAGTAAATCGCCTTGAACAACTTGTCCTGATTTAACCTGTTGTTCATCAACTGGCTTAACGGCTACATTACTTTCAGCACCTTTGGCTGCAACCGCTGGTTCTGCGGATTGAACCGCTTCCTCAACATTCTGTTCTGTCTCGTCTTTTTCAACTTCAGGGGTTTCAGGTTCTTGAGGTTCGGGTTCTTTGGCTGTCGGTTCAGGTGCTTCCTGAACTTCTGCTTCCGGTTGAGGTTCAGTTTCCGGAAGGGCTTTGTCTTCGGGTTGTACTTGGGGTTGTTCGGGTTCGGCTGGTTCTGGAGGTTCAGTAGTCGCCGACTCAAGAGTATCTTCTTGGCTAGGTTCAGCCGGAGTAACCTCTGCTGCTTTGTCTTCTACGGCGGGAGTTTCAGCCGCGCCATCTTTAACTGTAGGAGTTTCTGTCGTAGGAGGAGTTTCTATCGCAGGTTTCTCAATTTGCTCAACTTGCGGCTGAGGTAAGGGTTCAGATTTAGGTGCATTTGTCCCAGGTGGGGGAATCGCCGCAATTTTTTGTTGGGCTTGTTGTAATACTTGTTCTAAAGCGGCTTGGGGTTCTTGACTCGGATCAACAGTTTGAGCAACATTTTGATCAGTATTATCCATCTGATCCTGTTGCTGTTGCCACATAGCCGTTAAAGATGTCCCCTGATTAGCTTGAGTTAAATCAGGGGTTTGGATACTTCCAGCACCCGTATTGGCTGTTTCCGTATTAGCCGGAGTTTCAGTGGCTTTTTCCTGGGGTTGAGTTTTCCCTTCAGTATCAGTCGGTGCGGATTCAGCTTCGGGTTGAGGCGCAGTACCTTCTGTGTCTGGTTTAGCTTCTTTTGTGGGTGCTGGGGTAGCTGGGGATTCCGTTGAACTATCTTGTGCTTTGGATTTGGCTTCAGGTTTCGGTGCTGGCGTGACTTCGGGTTTACTCGTATTCCCTTGTGCTTCCGGTTGGGTTTCTTTTGTGGGTGCTGGAGTAGCTGGGGATTCAGTTGGACTATCTTGTACTTGGGATTTAGCTTCAGGTTTTGGCGCTGGCGCAACTTCCGGTTGAGTTTCACTACCTTGTGCTTCTGGTTTCGCGTCTGTGGTGGGTGCTGGTTGAGCAGGTGGCTCGATTTTTGCTTGGGGTTGATTGACAGATTGGGGTTCAGCCGGAGCAGGTTTTTGTAATTCTTGAGTCTCTGTCTCTGTAACTAACGGCTTCTTGGCTTCTGCAATATCTGGTGAAATTTCCGTTGGCTGAGATTCTTCACCTGTGGCTGTTTGAGCATTAGGCGGTGGAACTTCTTTAGCTGGAAGTGGCGGTGCTTTCTTGTCTACGGATATTGGAGACGGATTTTTGTTGGATGTAGTTAGAGACTCTTGCTCCTCAATTGTCTTAGCTTGTAGCGTCGGAGTGAGGTTATCTCCCTGTAACGATAATGGGTTTTTATTTAAACCCCTAGCACCTGCTATGTCAGCTTTCGCCTGGATGGTTCCGGTGTGCGTTTCCTCTTCTTCTTTCTTCTTCTGTTCCTGCTCACAGGCGGAACATGAGCGCTGAACGGTTTCTGACTGACTTGATGGTTGAACATTAAACCGATTTAATCCATTGAAGACAGAATGAGTTCTCTGTTCTATTTTGGGGTGATACTGTTCTAACCCATCCTGAAGTACATTCCTCTGCACCGGAGGAGACTCTTTCCCTTGAGTGTTAACGGGAATATTCAGCAAATTAGAACTCAAACGAGATGCTCTTTCCCGTTGAGCTTGTAAATTCGGTTTTTGGGATGGCTGTTTTCCACTGTCTGCTGCTGATGGTTCAGAAGAGGTGACAGCTTCTCCTTCTACTTCTTTCTCTGGGGATTCGGGATTCTGTGATACATTTTCTTCTGAACCTTCCTCTCGCTGAATCGTCTCCTCTCCCTGCTCTGAAGTTGTCTCAGCCTCTGGCATTGACGGTGGTTCTTTTCCTGGAGCATTGATAGGAATATTCAGCAAATTGGAACTCAAACGCGATACTTTTTCGAGTTGAGCTTGTAAATTGGGCTTTGGGGATGGGTTGTTTTCACTCTCTGCTGCTGAGGGTTGAGCCGGGGTGACAGCCTCTCCCTCTACTTCTGTATCCGGGGATTCTGGATTCTGTGATAATTCGGCTTCTGAACCTTCCTGGCGTTGAACCGTCTCTTCTTCCTGAGTCTCTGTCGCTTCCGCCTCGGAAACCTCTGGCTGTTGAGCGTTATCTTCTAACCCTGCATTAGCGGATTGTTCCTGTACAGGTTGCGGGGGTGGGGTTTGAGGGACATTAACCGGGACATTAAGACCGTTGTAACCGACAAAAGCCGACTGATCCAATTTCTGTTGCAAAAACGCCCTCTGTTCCTCCGGTGAGCGTCGCACCACAGGTTTTTTGGGTTTCGGAACTTTGAAACGGCGTCGCTGCAACGGATTGGTGTCGGACTTCCGACTCAAAGGTGAGAAATTTGGTTTGCGGATAGGTTCTCGGAAAGACATGACCAGAGGTTCCCCTGATTGATGCTGTTCTTTTCTGTCCTTCCCAGAAGGCGCGATCGCGTCTATGAGATGGGTAGCAGAAAATATCCTCAATCATACCCCCAAACAGGCGATCGCATTCTACCCCTATACAGAAAACTTAACCAACGGGCGATCGTTTTTTGAGAACAGGGAACAGAAAACAATAAGGGTTCAACGCTGATGCAATCTAGGTCTTTGCTCCTTTAAATAGCTAGGCGCTGGCACATCACTACGCGCATATACATGACGCTGCCATTTTTTTGTGTCTGGCTCATTTTCCCAGAAAAAAGTTCCTATATCACCAGAATATACCCAAACACGGTCATCCGCTCCCCACAAGAAATAGGTTGTATGACGTATATCAAATTGTTCATCTGATGTATACAAAATATTTTGCTCCTGATCTAATATTTTAAATTTTCGATAAGGAAGATCAGGGTTTTCATTACTTTCTATAACAAGAGTATATTTTCCTGATGGTGAAATAGCAGGTTCTTCTACTGTTGCAACTTCTGCTGGTAAAACCATAGCTTTTTCCTGGCAACTTGTTAAAACGATTAGTAAAACCAATAAATTATAAAATAGCTGTTTTAAATAAACTATTGTTTTGTTCATGGCCAACGCCTCTTTATTCTTATCGAGTAAGCTTTATAAGCACTCTATTTCAGGTGAATCATGAGTTATAATTTTAATTAAAGGGCCATCCTTCACTAGAAATTACATTTCCTGATGCATCAATTTCCACAATAGACTGGGAACTCCAAGTGATATGAATAGTATAGGGTTCTGCTCTTCCTAGAGTAATTCTCTCGGCAAATAAACTCTTGATATTGTCCGTTGTATACTGAGGATTAGGATCTATAACATCATTCCAAGTATAGGAAAGAGCTAAAGTTATAGTTCTTGTGCCACCTGCGTCAAAAACACTTGATGAAGTTCCTGTAATTTGAAAGTCTCCTACGTTGGCATTTGTCCCATGTAAATACTGATAGCCAACGATACTCTCTCCATTCTCAATACTTACATGAAACGTTTCAGAAATTTTTCCGGAACCTGTTCCCATGGTCTTAGCAAGCTCAAGCACCTTTGCCTGTAGTATCTGCTGCAAAGATTCATTTGCCTTCATATAACTAGACCAGTTGGGATCATTATTAATATGCCAGTCTCCACCTCCTGTAAGATAACGATACAATATAGATCGACCTGCCCAATCCGATTCTAAGTGTCCTCCCCCACCTGTGCCACCTTCTGGACGGCGGCGTCGCCTATCTGATTCAACTTCTCTTTCAGTTCGGCGCTCAGTTCTACGCTCACTTATTGATTTATCATGACCTAGTTGATTTCCTTGGTCTTTTCCTAGCCCATTCTGAAGCCCATTCCTCTGCACCACAGAAGACTCTTTCCTCTGGGTATTGACGGGAACAGTCAGCAAGTTGGAACTCAAACGCGATATTCTTTCCTTTTGAGCTTGTAAATTCGGTTTTGGGGATGGGTTGTTTCCACTCTCTGCTGCTGAGGGTTGAGCCGGGGTGACAGCAACTCCGTCTACTTCTTTCTCAGGGGATTCTGGATTCTGTGATAATTCGGCTTCTGAACCTTCCTGGCGCTGAACTGTTTCTTCTTCCTGAGTCTCTGTCGCTTCCGCCTCGGAAACCTCTGGCTGTTGAGCGTTATCTTCTAACCCTGCATTAGCGGATTGTTCCTGTACAGGTTGTGGGGGTGGGGTTTGAGGGACATTAACCGGGACATTAAGACCGTTGTAACCGACAAAAGCCGACTGATCCAGTTTCTGTTGCAAAAACGCCCTCTGTTCCTCCGGTGAGCGTCTTACCACAGGTTTTTTGGGTTTCGGAACTTTGAAACGGCGTCGCTGCAACGGATTGGTGTCGGACTTCCGACTCAAAGGTGAGAAATTTGGTTTGCGGATGGGTTCCCGATAAGACATGACCAGAGGTTCCCCTGATTGACGCTGGTCTTTTCTGTCCTTCCCAGGAGGCGCGATCGCGTCTATGAGATGGGTAGCAGAAAATATCTTTAAGCATACCCCTAAACAGGCGATCGCATTCTACCCCTATACAGAAAACTTAACCAACGGGCGATCGCCCTTTTCGACCAATACTCAAACTTACAATTTTTTGAGGAAGAGTCGCCATAACTTAACCCAACCCGCCCTTCTGGGGGAACTCTTGCATCTTTAGAATTCTCTATCTGGGTAAACGGGATACAATCGAAAAGTAACTTACTCTATAAATCTAGAGGGTCTAGCACTCGCGCTTTTGACGTGGAATCGCCTGAAACTGTTTTGTTTGAATTCAACTCGATAGATGAAGCCCTAGCCGATCTCAAAGCCGGTCGCGCTTTGGTTGTGGTTGACGATGAAAACCGGGAGAACGAAGGGGACGTAATTTGCGCTGCCCAATTTGCCACACCGGATATGATTAATTTCATGGCGGTGGAAGCCAGGGGCTTGATTTGTCTGGCGCTGATGGGAGAACGCCTCGATGCCCTCGATTTGCCATTGATGGTTACCAAAAATACCGATAGCAATCAAACGGCGTTCACGATTAGTATTGATGCAGCATCCCATTTGGGGGTGACAACGGGTATCTCGGCAGAAGATCGGGCGCGAACGATCCAAATTGCGATTAACCCCCACACTAAACCCTGTGATTTACGTCGTCCGGGTCATATTTTCCCGATCCGCGCTAGAGAAGGAGGGGTTCTCAAGCGGGCGGGTCATACGGAGGCGGCGGTGGATTTGCCGCGATTGGCAGGTTTATACCCAGCTGGGGTGATCTGTGAGATCCAAAATCCCGATGGGTCGATGGCGCGTTTGCCGCAGTTGATTCAGTATGCCAAACAGCATAATCTTAAACTGATTAGCATTGCCGATTTAATTAGTTATCGCCTGCAACACGATCGCTTCGTCTACCGGGAAACGGTGGCTAAATTGCCGACAGAGTTTGGCACGTTTAAAATTTATGGCTATCGCAATACCTTGGACAAAACAGAACATGTGGCAATTGTCAAGGGAGATCCGGAAACATTTCAAGACCAACCCGTGATGGTACGAATGCACTCGGAATGCCTCACAGGAGATGCCTTGGGTTCCCTGCGCTGTGATTGTCGTCAGCAACTGGAAGCCGCGTTAAAAATGATTGAGACGGCGGGTCAAGGGGTGCTGGTGTATTTGCGCCAGGAGGGACGAGGGATTGGTTTGGTGAATAAGTTGAAAGCCTATTCCCTCCAGGATATGGGATTGGATACGGTGGAAGCGAATGAACGCTTAGGATTTCCGGCGGATCTGCGGAACTATGGCATGGGGGCGCAGATGCTGAATGATCTTGGCGTCAAACAAATTCGCCTGATTACGAATAATCCACGTAAGATTGCTGGATTAAGGGGATATGGGATTGAGGTAGTCGATCGCGTCCCCCTGCTGATTGAATCCAATGACTATAACTCGATCTATTTGGCAACCAAGGCACAAAAATTAGGACATCTGTTGCTACAAACCTATTTAGTCACCGTGGGAATTCAGTGGTTAGATGCGCCGCAACCCGTGACGGAACGGTATGAACGGCTGGAAAAACTGCGACATTTAGCGGAAAGCCATAACCTATTGTTACAGGAAGAAGCGCGTCCGGTGGCGATCGCCTTATTTGGGAAACCGTCTTTAATCGTTCACCTGGGCTTTGATCAAGCGAACCTGGCAGAACCCGACTGGTACAAGGATAGCCATCATCCTTACTGCGTTGCGATCGCGAAAATCTTAGATACACTCAGCACTTGGTCGCAACTGGGACGCCTAGAATTTCTGGTTTCTACCGGGGTCGATCCTCTGATTAGTTTACAAGTTCAGCTTGATCGGCAAATGTACTCACTGAGTCAATGTCCCTCCCGTGTATTTGAACATTTAACCACGCAAAAAATCTACAGTTTTGAGCGGTAAGGGTTATTTGTCCTTTGTCATTTGTCCTTTGTCATTTGTTAAAGAGTTATTTAAGTATTCTTATGTAGCATTACTATAACCCGTTGTCAACCCGTATTTTTGACGATTTATGGAAACTAGAGCCAGGAAATTACTGAATTTTACGGATTTTTGATCGGTGTCCTTGAACCTAAAATAGAAATCAAACAGAAAATGCTGAGTCTCTCCCGGTAAGCTATTGATAGCTACCGGGGGATTTTGTTTGACACTCCCCCGGTTAAAACGCGGGGGATTCTTCCGTCACAGGGAGGCAGAGTTTAACGTCTTCCAGGACGGAACCTTTACCCTCAGAAAGCTTACCTACCGTGTGTCCCACGGCTACGACTCCTCTGATTTCTACTACCTGAGCAGATGCTACATCTCTATCGCAGGTGTACCCACAGAATTGGCATTTATGTACCCGTTGAGAAAGCTTCTTTTTGCCTGTATCCTCTAAGCAATTAGGGCAAGTTTGACTTGTTCCCTTTGCGGGTACTTTCTGGAAGTACACACCCCGTTTAAAACAGCACGCTCGAAGGACATCTAAGAACTGACCCCAACCCGCATCCAGGCAATGTTTAGCTAAGAAGCCTTTACCTAGTGCTTTTAGGTTGAGTTGTTCAGCGAATATCATATCAGCCCAATCACATAAGTTATGGGCTAGTTCCCAGTGATAGTTTTTACGGGTATTAGCAATCCGCTCATGTAGCTTTGCTACCTTGGCTTGTGCTTTGGCTCGATTGTTTGACCCAAACTGTTTACTAGCTACCTTTTTTTGCAGCGATTTAAGCTTGCTCTCTAGTCGCTTAAACGGTCGTGGATTGGGAAACGTTCGCCCATTGGACACGGCAGCAAAATGCATTAAACCAACATCTATTCCTAGTGATGTGCCAGTCGGACTGATTTCCGGCACAGACACTTTCCATTGCAGGGTTAACTGTACATACCAGCCTGATGCACGTCTCACAATTCGTGCTTGTTTAATGATCGCATCGTCAGGTATAGGACGGGATTGATTGAATTTAACCAGCCCAATTTTAGGTAGTTTGATTCGATTCCCTTGGATGGGTTGTTTCCCTAAAGCAGGGAACACAAATGACCGCATCCGACCAGGTTTCTTGAACCGAGGGAACCCACGCCTATTTTTCCACATCCCCTCAAACGCTAACTGTAGCCGCTTAAGAGTCTGTTGTAATACCTGTGAGTGAACCTGCTCAAGTCCAGGGATATTCTTTTTGGCTTGGGTAAGGGCTACCGCTTGACTATTGTAAGTAGGAGCTGGTGTATCTGCTGGTATGATGTACTCGCTTTTGACTGAGCAAGCGTAACCCTTACATTTACGGCTATTAACCCAATCTTTTCGCTCACGAAGGGCATAGTTATAGACCTTACGGCATTGCTCTAGCCATTGTTGGAAAACGGCTACTTGAGCATTAGTTGGCTTGAGTTTAAACTCGTAAATTAAGGTAAACATTTGCTCGACCTCCTGCAATGTTTGATGATATTATACTACATTATTGGCTAAGTGCTATCAAAAAATAAACACTCGTAGCTAAAGCTACTTGGCTGGACGCTTCGCTCGGTTTCATCCCCCGGTTAAAACACGGGGGTTTTCACCTCCGCTAGTCGATAGACGCCAGGTGGGTATATATCTACGTTGTCGGTTGGGGATTTAAAACTGATGGTTGGCTAAACTAGCAGGATAGGATTGCGCCGAACGTTGGACAATACGACTATCAAGCTTTTGAGCAACATCGCCAACTTGAATTAATGGCATTTGTCCATTTACATACATCACCCCAGTGAACGCAATCATCCCACCTCGACGAAAGGTTGCCATGTCTAATTGTAGGGGTGTTCCTTCCATATCGATGCCTAAGGTAAAGCCTGTTGAGGTATCCGCCACGTTATTCAATTCGGGGAGGGGTTTGTATTCCAAAACATTGATTTCTCCCATCCCTTGCAATCGTTGCTTCAGTTGGCTAACCAGTAACTGTTGAATTTCGGGTTGTTGTAACTGCTGTACATTGGTATCAAAGTTTACCCAATCTTGTTCGCTAGATAGGGGACTGGTAAATCCTAGAACAATTTGAAAGCTTTCGGGATTGACAAAGGCGAATAAATTTTCTGGGTTCAGGTTGGCGTCCTGGAATTGCTGGGTTAACAGTCTAAATTGAGAGGCAAGTGAGGCGGTTAATTCGGGGGGAAGTTCCTGGAACCCCTCAGGTAAGTCTTCGAGTAACAGCTTGATATTGGTAGAGGTGGAGGCTTGGGAAAGGGTTTGGGGAACCGTTGAGGATGCAGGGGAGACTGGAGTTAGGGGTATATCAGCATGAACTGGATTGCCCGTGAATAGGATGCCACTCAACAAGCCTAAGCCTAAGGAAATTCTTTTGATCATCTTACAATCAGCAAGGGGACTGCCGCTATGGTAGCAAAATTAAGTAGTCCTTTGTCCTTTGTCCTTCGTTAGGATAATGTTCTCTGGGAAATAACTACGGGTATGATAGACGAATTATACAGCCGGACATACTATGATGCGATTTAAATTTTCTCAGGTATCTCTATCAAGGTTAGCGATTACGGCGGCACTCGCTTTTTTTTGTATGGCTTTAATTTTAGGCTTACATCGACACTATACGTTTTATTCCTCCTACGACCAAGGTATTTTTAATCAAGTCTTCTGGAATAACCTGCATGGACGTTTTTTTGAGAGTTCTTTATCCTCGCAACTTTCAACGAATGTGGTTCATCAGGGGGAGGTTCCTAGGGTTGATTATCATCGGTTGGGACAACATTTTACGCCAGCGTTGTTACTTTGGTTACCCCTGTATGCGTTATTTCCTACACCCGCCACGTTAACTGTATTGCAGGTAACATTCGTCACGGTGGCGGGTTTAGTTCTGTATGTTCTCGCACGAGAGTATCTGGAACCACCGTTAGCCGGGATGATTACGGTTAGCTTTTACTGTGCGAATGCGGTTATTAGTCCAACCTTATCGAACTTTCACGATATTTCCCAGATTCCTCTATTGGTTTTCGGATTGTTGCTAGCGATGGAAAAACGCTGCTGGTGGCTGTTTTGGCTATTAGCTGTGTTACTTTTAGCCGTGCGCGAAGATGCGGGAATCGGCTTGTTTGGTGTGGGGGTGTACTTAATCCTGAGTCGGCGCTATCCCCGGATTGGGTTAGCGATTTGTAGCTTAAGTTTTGGTTATATAATTCTGCTGACGAATCTAGTGATGCCGTTATTTTCTCAGGATATTTCCCAGCGGTTTATGATGGAACGATTCGGTCAATATGCTTCAGGGGATGAGGCGTCTACGTTAGAGATTATCTGGGGAATGGTGAGTAATCCGGGGCGGGTGTTGGTGGAATTGGTGACACCGTTTGGTCGCACGTTGAATTATTTATTGGGGCAATGGTTACCGTTGGCGTTTGTACCCGCGATTTCACCCGCCTCTTGGATGATAGCGGGATTTCCTTTACTCAAGTTATTTTTAGGTAAGGGGGAATCGGTACTGGCAATTAATATTCGCTATGCGCTTACGGTGGTGCCAGGGTTGTTTTATGGGGCGATTCTCTGGTGGTCAAAGCATCAAGATTTCTATAAGCGATCGCGCTTTCGATATTTTTGGATTTTTTGTCTGAGTTTGACGCTATTTTTCTCCTATACATCTAGCGCTTCGGCGTTAAATCGTGCCTTTTATTTTATGTTACCGGATTCCTTTGACCCCTGGGTACATATCTCATTACCCCAACAGTGGAACCATGTGCAACAAATGCGTCCTTTAGTTTCCCAAATTCCACCGGATGCCAGTGTTTCGGCGACAACTTATATTATTCCTCATCTCTCTAGTCGCCGTGAAATTATCCGCTTACCGGATTTAAGCTTACGCAATGATCAGCAAGAGGTCATTACTGTAGATTATATTATTGCTGACCTTTGGCGATTGCAGCAATATCAGGTGGCGTTTGATCAGGAACGAGGACTTTTGAAGTCGCTGGTATCGCTAATTGATCAGGTAACGGCAAAGCAAGAGTATGGCATTATTGGCTTTGAAGATGGGGTGATTTTATTGCACAAAGGGGTAAACTCTAATTCCGATGCCATGGGAAAATGGTTGGTGTTTCAAAAACGGTTGGTTCACCGTTGATCGAGATAAAAAGTCTGATGCAGGATATCGTTGACATTCTCACCGACCTAAAAGGATCGGTGATTCCCTACAAGTCAAACAGGGATAACTGAATGTACTTTTGTCAAATTCCTTCCTGTAGGGGCGACCCGCTTGGTTTAATTAACAACACCACTCTATTCAATGCGATCGGGTCGCCCTGTCCTCAATTTAAAGCGAAGACCGCGCAACTGTATAAAGAGAATTATTTGGGTTGAGTCGCTGTGCGATCGCACCCTATTTCTTCCCTACCATCCAGTCGCTGGTTCCTCAATTTGTTGACTCAAGCAGAGATTCGATGATCTGTGTCTTATGCGATCGCACTTCCTCTAATTCCTGGCGAGTTGCATTCCCATTCCCCCCAGTTGTCCCTTTTTGATTAAGCCTCAGATGCATGAAAATGGTTATTTGTCAATTTTGCCTCGATCTGAGTTGAGAAAATTGGGTAATGTAAGATACTTGTCGTGTTTCAATTTTGCCGCAGCGACACGGGAAAAATTAACGTATTTATAAGGCTTTGAAGCGTTTAAAGTTAAAAATTTACCATAAAAATAACACAATACAGGATTAAGTTAACATTGTACTACAACCTCAAACCCTGATCAAATCAGGATTGACCCGTGACGTTTTCTGCCCTGTTAAGTTTGATGAACTTTAAATGATTAAAACGCAAGCCTAAAGCCTAAAAGTTTTCCTTATCTCAATCAGGTGGTGGAAATAAACAGGTGCAGACTGGGGAGTGATGCTTCCCCGTCTTCCTGGGAGTGGGAAGAAGTGAGGGAATAAGGGGGAAACGTGCGATCGCGTTGCTTGGATCGGGATAGATACGATTGGGCGATCGGGTCTTACTATATAGATAAGATCAAGCAACCATAGACCCTTTATTCATCCCGGATACCACAACCCAAACCCCGATAATTTTCCTGTAGGGGCGACCCGCTTGGTTTAATCAACAACACCATTCCATTCAATGCGATCGGGTCGCCCTGTCCTGGCTTTGTTTTGGATTTATCTACGTTCTGAGGTATGAACGGATTTGATTAGATAGGATAATCATGCCATACAGTCAATTCACCACGCTTGCTAAAGCCAAAGAAGCCTTCAATCTCACGACAGCAGAAGGGATTCGATTTTTGCCGGAAATTGACCCAGTTCAACCTAGTTCTACCTTAGCCGCCATTCTGGACGAAAATCTCCCTCTCGCTGTAGCGACAGGAAGTGAGAAAGCCAGATCTGAATTAATTATTAGCCCAGTTTTAGTGGAAGTACGGCGCATTTTGAACCGTCAAATTAGTTTATTTTCTGGCGAAGACTTTAACGTCGATGAATCACTGGGACTTAATGGACGTTGTGACTTCCTGATCAGTCGTTCCCCCGAACTTTTAGACATTGAAGCCCCGGCGGTTGTGATTGTGGAGGCGAAACAAGCTAATCTTAAATCGGGAATTGGTCAATGTGTGGCGGAAATGGTGGCTGCCCAGAAATTTAATATCGCTAAGGAACAACCGCTTCAATGTATCTATGGTACAGTTAGTAATGGTAACCAATGGCAATTTCTTAAATTAGAAGCCACTACTGTCACGATTGATTTAATCGTTTATCCTCTACCACCCGTTGAGCAAATTTTAGCCTTTTTGGTGTGGATGATACAGCAGGAATAAAGGCAGAAAGCAGAAGACAGCAGCTAGAGGGCAGGGTGAAAAGCGTTTAATGTAGTAAGCTTTCAGCCGGAAATTTATTTCCTGGCATCTATCATAAATTGTAGGGGGTGATGCAAACGTTGATGGCGCTAAAGCGCAACTACAAGCGCAACTACAAGCGCAACTACAAGCGCAACTACGAACTTAGGAGATAAATGATACCTCTTGAAAGGATTCTACTTCGGGTACGTCAGACCAAGATTCGGTTCCCTCTCGCTTGACATGAATCACTTGCAACCCTTTTTGTCGCGCTGCAACTAATTCCGCTGGAACGTCGGAAAAGAAGACGATTTGATTGGGGGCTAGTTCTAAACTATCGATAATCTTCTCGTAACTCATCGCTTCTTTTTTACTCCCCGTGGTTAAATCGAAATAGTTAGCAATGAGTGGGGTGAGATCTCCCTCTACGGTGTGGCTGAAAAACATTTTTTGAGTGGCAATTGACCCAGAGGAATAAATGCCTAATTTTAACCCCGATCGCGCCCAGTCTTCTAACTGAGGCTTGACATCGGGATAGAGATGTGATTCAAATGCCCCTGTCTCGAATCCGTTTTTCCAGATGAGTCCTTGAATCGATTTCAGGGCGGGATGTTTGCGATCGCTATCAATCCAGTGGAGTAAAGTGGCGATCGCGCCCTCTAAATCAATGTCTTGTCCTTGTTCGGCTTTAACCGTTTGCTTGGTCAACTCAATCGCCTCAACTACCTCATCTAAATTCTGATGGTTTAATACAAACTGGTCTAACCGTTCTCTGGAGTAAGGAAACATCACCTTATGGACAAATTGAATATCCGAGGTTGTGCCTTCAATATCCAACAAAATATAGTTGATATCAGTGAGTTTAACAGTCATCCAATCCTTAACTCCAATAAACGGCACTCGAACAGAAATTCCCAGGCTTCAACATGACGTTTCGCCGCCTGAATCGTGTTTCCCCAGGTATATAATCCATGACCCGCGATCGCGAAGCCAAATAACTCATCACTCCTGGCTAAATAGTGAGCCAAATTGTTCGCAAATTCTACCATGTTTTGGGAATTGGGGAAAATCGGCAGCGTTACGGTTGTATCATGGGTGTCAATTCCATCAAAGGCTTTTTTAATTTCATAGCCAGTAAAGGTTATTTGACTGGGATGGGTAAAATCTGTTCCTAATCCAGCATATTTCATTGACAACACTGTAGACGCCGGGGAATGGGTATGCAGGACACATTCAATCGGTTGCCAGTTATAAAGACTCAGGTGAATTAAGGTTTCGGCTGAGGGTTTTGCCTGTTTTGGTTCAATGGCTTGACCTCGTTCGTCGATGAGCATGAAATGATTGGGTTTAAACTGGCTTTTATCCTGTCCAGACCGGGAAATGACAAAGGCTTTTTGTTCCTGATCCTTAACGAACGAGAAATTAGAACTGGTGGCGGGTGTCCAACCGCGATTGGCAAAAAAACGAATAACATTGGTCAATTCGATCGCCTTCGCCCTTGTCTGTTTATCTGCTAACCATCCGATTTGCACCCGACTTGACCCTCCCTATTTTTATCCTGAACACTCATCCTAAGTAGGTTGATGAAAATAAACTTAACTCTATTAAGGTTGTAAATAGTCCTCAAACCCTTACGAATGACAAAGGACATAAGACATAAGACATAAGACCAACTACTCATTACTCATATCCAATAAAACCTTTAACACGCCCTTAGTTTTTGCCTGTTCAACTGCTTTAAGTCCCTCTCGTAACGGATAATGACCCTGAATCAGCGGTTTCACATCCACCTGTCCTGACGCCAGTAACTCAAGGGCGGGGGCAAACGGACCACAACGGGACCCAATTAGGGTAATTTCGTCTACAACCAGAGAGGAAGCATCAAAGGTTAACTGACCCGCATACGTACTTTTCAGGACTAAAATACCTCGTGGACGTAAAGCGCGGCGGGCGAGTTCAAATCCAGCCGGATTCCCCGTACACTCTACAGCAATATCAAACGATCGTTTGGCGATCGCATCGGCGAATCCCACATTAATCCCGCGTGCCGATAAATTTGCCAACTTATGCCGATGACGCCCCACCACTAACAAGTCACATCCGGTTAGGGCAAGGGTTTGGGCGACTAATTGTCCCAGTTTCCCATCGCCCACCACCAACACTCGTTCCGTCGAACTCACCCTGACTTGCTGCTGAATTTCCAAGGCGGCGGCGACAGGTTCGGTAAACGTCGCTAAATCTGTGGGTAAATTATCGGGGACTCGATGCAAGTTCTCGATGGGTAAACTAAGATACTCAGCAAACGCCCCATGACGGTTGGCAATTCCGAGTACGGTGCGGTTTTCGCAGTGGGTTGATTGTCCACTTTGACAATAGTGACATTGCCCACAGACGGCGTTAATCTCGCCAACAACTCGTTGTCCCTGTAACTCAGTCGATCCTTGTTCAACAACACCAACGAACTCATGCCCTAAAATACCTTTATAGGGGTAATAGCCTCGAATTAATTCCAAGTCCGTGTTACAGATACCCGCCTGCACAACTCGCACCAAGGCTTCTCCCGGTGGGGGCTGCGGAATGGGAACGTCTTGGCGGAGTTGCAGTTGGTTGTTTTCCAGCCAAAGTGCTTGCATTAGGATTAATTTTGGATCAAGATAACTTGACTAGCATTTTATTACGAGATGGAATCAGGTGGATATTCCAGACAATGTGACCTTTGAAGAGGCGATCGCACTCACTCAATCCCTGATGACGCAACTGTCATCCGGTGAACTCTCCCAAGTAGACGCGGCGAGTGCGATCGCCCAGTTGGTGAAAACCACAAATGGTGCTAGAGGGTTCTTTGTCACGTACCTCACCGCTGACGACAGTGTAGCGGATACTCCCTCGCCAGAGGTAATTCAAGCCCTGCAATCCTCACCGGATACCGTCGCTGAACTGTTGGTGAAAAACTTAGCCATGTCCGCTGCCATGGCGATTACCCACCGTCGGAATCAGAATGAAGCCATGGCGCAAGGATCGGATCGAGTGCGAAGACGAACGATCCATTTAATTGAACAAATTAATCTCCCTCAAGTGCAGGAAAAAGTAGTGGCGTTACGGGAAAGTGCCATAACCGGAGAGGGAAGTTATAAGACGTTTCTGGAACGTTGGCAATATGATGCCCAACAACGGGAGATTATTTTTGACATCCTCGCCGCCCTACAAGGACAGTGATTCCTACCAGTTGAACGCCGAACGGTTGACGGCTCACCACGCATTGCCGAGCTTGAGGTCTTACACGCGCTATTCTCCCTGCGATCGCGTAGGGCGAAGACTGCACAACGACAAACTCAAGATATTACTCCCCTGTCTCTCTGGCAAACCAGCGCCGGATTAACTCCACTTGGAAGCAGTAGCCGCCACCACTATCTTCAATTAACTCCCGTTGCAACAGTAAATTGAGGCTAGGATTCAGAGGAGCAGGAAACTCGCGGGATAAAACCACCTTACCAATACTCGCCCCTTCCCCTTGTGCGGCTAAAAAGCGCAGTATCGCCAATCCCAACTCATCCACTTGATTGCGTTCGATATCGGCAAAGAAGAAGCTACCACTGCTTAAGGCTTCGGGTATAGCGGCTTCCACATCAGCCACAGTTGCTAGTCGGCGAATCGATACCTCTTGCTCATTTTTCAGGGCGACAATCTCAGAGCAGAGTAATTGTACCAAGCAGGGATGACATCGGGTTAGGGAGAGGACTCGCTCAACCGCATCGGGTTCATAGCGTAGGGTAAACTCTGGGATGGGGCGTTCAATCAGTTGGCGGGCTTCGGGTTCGTTCAGGTAACTGATATGGACAACCTGAACGTTAATCAAGTAACTCGCCCAGCGCTGAAATTCTTTGATAGTATGAGAGCCAGCCAGTAAGACTTTAAAGCGGGGGCGGTGTTGGATAAGATGGCGTAGCATCCCTAGGACATCGGTTTCGCTGAAACGTCCTTCGGTTAAGGCTTTATCCAGTACCTCGAATTCGTCTAATGCTAGGAGTGCGGTGTTTTTTTCTAGTGTTTGTTCAACTTTATCCAGCCATTCATCAAAGGTCGTAAAGGGGTCAGAGGTTAAGGCTTCGCGGGTGAGGGGAGGTAGGGTTAAACCAGCTTGCCGTTTAGCCGAATAGGTCATCCCTTTGGCAAGATTATAGAGAAAACCCGCATGGTCACTCGCTGATGTGGGTGCGCCTTGTAAATCGACGAACATGGGGATGATGGAATTCGGGAGGAGGCGTCCTAAGTTATTCAGCAGAGAGGTTTTGCCCATACGTCGCTGACCATAGAGGAGTAAGGGAGGGCGGCGACGGTCTAGGATTAATTTTTCGATGCGAAGCCCAATGCTAGTGCGTCCCATGAAGAGTTTAACCTGTTCATTTAGGGGTACACCAAAGATGTAAGGATCATCAATTTCTTGGCGTAGTTCAGTGGCTGCGATTAATGTTTGTACGTACTCAACAACTATTTGCTGCCAATGAATGGCAATGCGACGAAAGCGAGGAGCGTATTGATTACTACTTCTAGTTAATTCTTCGATAAAAAGCTCTAGAGTTTTGGCGACATTTTCCAGAGCGATGCGTTGGTTATAGAGACTATTCTGGTTGAAAGCGGCATCTACATCGGCACTGATATAGTTAAATTTATACAAAATTGGGTTAGGAGAGCCTTCCAAGTTTCCTGAAGCAAATGTGCTATAAACGTTACGGATAGAATCGATATCAGTACAGTATTCTAATTTTCTAGCATCCAGTTCAATCTGTGCTGCTTGAGCAGCCCAACGTTGCGGGCTACTATTGAGATAGTCAATGGCAGCTTTTCCCTCGGTAGGGTTGCGTTCCCAGACTAGGACAAGGTGCTGGTCTAGTTCAGGGAGGCGTAAACTTTGCCGCTCGTCCCAAAAGGCTGAATGCCAGCGCAGAAAGCAAGATTTTGTATCTAGGCGTTTCAGGTCAAGACGATAAAGCAGTGCATTCCATAGAGTGACCAAGGGATAGGTTACGATAGGTCGCCACAATTGCATTGTGACTCCCACACAGTACATCACGCCATACCTCACGTAATGCATTACGCCATATATCACGACAGCCATCACGACAGCCATCACCGCTTCCACTATGCTTACTCTAACGCCATTAACGGCATATATAACGCCTACTCTAACGCCAAAAGCCACGCCTACACCCACGCCTCCTACTATGCCTACTCTAACGCCAAAAGCCACGCCTACACCCACGCCTCGTGCCATGCCAAACACCACACCAAAAGCCACGCCTACCCCCACACCTTGCGCCACGCCTACCCCCACACCTCCCCCCACACCTTCAACCACACCAAATATCACGAACAGTACATCCCATACTATGAGAGAGACAATAGCATTAGCATTCAATTCCCCTCGATATAAAGTGTCTGCTGCAAACAACAAACTCATTATCATCGGTACAATGATGTATCCCTGAAACAGAAGCTTCCATAATGCTAAGTTTCGCCAGCACAGCGAATTTATTCGGTTATTGTGGAAGTCCAAGGTAGGATCAATGCGTTTGAGATGGTTACGAAACGCTGAGGGATGAAAGAACAGCCAGAACAGCAATTGCAAACTCCCCAAAATAAAGTTCGGGTGCTGCTCAGGTGCATCAGTGTAGGCGTTGCGGGGAACCGAGGGGTAAGACATCTCAGTTTTTGTTAAAATGTGACTCTGTGAATTGTAATATAAATTCGCGATAACGAGTTACAATTGCTGATCCAACTGTAACTCACATTGTTGAAAAACATAATTTACGGCAGCAAATAACCGCTCCAAGTCCTGAATTGTATAAAACCGCTTATTTTGGGTAAACTCATCAGATATCAGTTGACCAAACTGCCATATCGCCCCATTGGAAACAACACCAAATATCCGTTGTTCTGGATCATTGTTAATTTTCTGCACCGCCACCATCTCTGCCAAACATTGCCCCCATCCTTCAGTAAAATCACTCTCCTTCTTTGCCTCAACCACTACAAAATAGGGCTTATCGAACACCACTGTCCCCAAGGGAGAGCGCTTTGCCACGATATAATCAGGAGTCCCCGATAAGTTTTCATCGTAGGTCAAGGCTTGGTGACTCCAAAGCAGGAAATTGCGGCGATAAGCTTTCCAAACTTCTTTTAATATGGGATAAATAATCGTTTCACAAATCGCCATCTCGGAATTGTCAAACACCCCCTCATTTAAAATTAACTCTAATTCATTCCGGAAACTATCACTCACGTCAAATTCAATCTCGGTAATAAAATTGTCTCGAATATATTTGATCTGAAACGTTTTAGCGACGACGCCAATACTTTTATAACTGCTAAATGACATGGTTTACCTCTCTAGCGTAAGTTACCGTAGGGTGGGCAAGAGCAACCAACGATAATGTAAGCGTTTGAAGGTTTATAAATCTTGCCCACCCTACATAAAAACTGGGTTCTCTACAAATTCGTGAAGGGTTCTATCTGTTTTAACGCCTCCTCCCGCCAATTATCTCCCGTTTCCCCCTCTTCCAAACTAAACAAACGTTCGCGACACAGAATTTGCAGCAGTAGGGGTAAACATTGACTTTTCTCCAAAATCCAGGCTACATCCTCAACTGGAAACGGAATCGGTGAACTATCAATCAATTCCCGCGCTTCCGCCTCCGTCAATGCGCCCAGATAGGCGGTATAGCCAAAGATATTGAAAAAGGGAGAACTATGTCCCGTATGAGACGCCAAATCCAGGGGAGATTCCGGTGTGGCTAAAATAAAAGCCAGATTTCCCCCTGTCTGATTCGTGGCTAAAGACCGTAAACTTTCCCAAAACCCATCATCTAATTCTGGACAACGTTGCAATCCCACACCAATTTCATCCAATAAAATAACGGTGGGTGAATGCAAATGGCTACTCACCACATCCATAAAATAATCCAGGTGACAAGGCTTCGGCACTTTCATATTCATGCCTTCCAGAATATAACCCAGCAATTTTTCTTGGCTTGCCATCCGTGTATCCTGAAAATCCACAAATATCCAACAGTAGCGTTCGGGATAGGGTAACCAGTCCGACTTTTGACCGGGACGTAATTCCTCCGGTGGCGTCGTGGTAATAGTTTTCAAGTAGTGCAACAGGGAGGTTTTGCCGATGCGCCGCTTCCCGATAATCGCTGCATTTTGTAGGGGATGGCGTTTGAGTAAATTGAACAGGCGTTTGAGTTCTCGTTTGCGTCCAAAAAAATAGCGGGGATGGGTGATGGGTGTCCCGGTGATGAAGGGTGAAGACTCCTCCAGGGTTGGGTTTGAGTCATGAGGAGAGGGCGGATTGTCTGACTCATCTAAAAAAATATCTCGCCAGTTTAACCCCAATGCGTCACACAGTTCGACAAAATACTCAAAATCAACGGGTTCGCCATTGAGGAATTTTTTAACCGTGGATAACGATGGGGTAACGTGTTCAGCAAACTTCTTTTGGCTGGGGTAGCCATTGCGCCGAAGTGCTGATTTGACGTGGTTTATGTACTCTGGGGCAACTTTAAGCGATCGCGCCATTATTCATAATCAGCGAAAAGTCAATTCAGGTCAACTCAAAGTTAGCCAGAAGTCAGCCACTTCAGCCAAATTTCTCAACCCGGTACTCACCTAGCCTTCTCCTTGAATGGGATTAAGAGTTCAATCTGATTCAATGAAACGATTTGAAGACCTTAAAACCATCCTGGAGATTATTGTAATCTTAGCGGCGCTGCCTGAATACCCCCTGCTGCTGGTGACGGCGGTTGTCGTTGTCTGGATGTATGTGCTAATCAACGATAAGGATATTGAAGGGTAGAATTGCTATAGCCGTTGGTTTGACATAAGGGAAATTCTCCTGATTGGGAAGTCTCTCAAGTGTAAACAATTAACATTTAACTCCATCAGGTGCGAGACAATCTCAAATCCTCCTTTTAAAATCGAGAAAGCCACTTTTACTCTTATTCAAAACAATAAGTGGGTGGACACAATTAAAGTTAACGGTGGATAGTGTCATTCGTCATTCATTTATGTAAGGGAACTTTAACGGTGAAACTGCACTGGCTACTTCCCAGTTTTCTCGGCTTTTTTTTGCTCTCCTTTCCAGCGCAAGCGGCGAGATTGCTCTCCTGGCGCTTTGATGTGAATCAAAATCAACTCGTCTTTACCACTGACGAAGGCGTACAACCCAGAGGACAATTTCTTGCCAATCCCAACCGCCTGGTAATTGATTTACCCGGTATCCCCCTAGAGAATGCCAAATTAGAACAATTCGTTGGTGGTGCAGTGCGGGTAGTGCGTGTCAGTCAATTGAACCCCCAAACCACGCGCTTGGTGATTGAGTTTAATCCGGGTTATACGATTAATCCCCAACAAGTTCTATTGAAAGGATTCTCCCCTCGGATGTGGACAGTGCAGTTACCACCACCGCAACGAGTTGTCCAATTAACCACACCAACCCCCCTACCGTCGCAAAATCCTGTCATATCCCCGACAACCAGCAATTCTCCCTTCAATCTCTCCCAAGTTCCCAACCGCCGTATTGTGGTTATGATTGATCCCGGACATGGGGGAAAAGATCCCGGTGCAGTTGGGTTAAATGGATTGCGGGAAAAGGATGTAATTTTGCCCATTTCTCAACAAGTTGCCGCCATTTTACAGCAACAAGGAATTCAAGTAATTCTCACTCGAACCAGCGATTATTTTGTAGACTTAGCACCCCGCGTGGAGATGGCAAAACAAGCCCAGGCGGACTTATTTGTGAGTATCCATGCGAATGCGGTTGGTCGCCGTCCTGATGTGAATGGATTGGAAACCTATTATTACTCGAACGGGCAAAGCCTTGCTCAAACCATACATAACAGTATTTTACAGGCAATTCCGATTCGCGATCGCGGCGTGAAACAAGCCCGATTTTATGTGCTGCGGAATAACCCCATACCCGCCGTCCTCGTGGAAGTTGGATTTGTTACCGGACAAGACGATAACCCACGCCTAGCGACACCCGAACACCAGAGCCAAATGGCAAGCGCGATCGCACAGGGTATCTTACAATATATTCGGCAGAATCCAACGAATAAATTGTAGGGGCGGGTTTAGCCGCTTAATTGTGTTATTGACCAATAACCTTTCAACAAAACCCGCCCTCCCTAACCTAGTGCCATCTGCCTTTTGCCTTTCTTCTAAGGTAACCAAAAATCAGGTAATACTGTTTTCCCCCAATCCCGCACCGTTTTATTAATCATCCGCCCCACTTGAATATGAGGTTCATCAGGTTCAACCGGAATAATCGTTGCCTTATTTCCATATCCAAAACGGTCAATTACTAAATTTGCCGCCTCTAAACCCGTTATGTATGCCTTCTCCTGTGACCAAGAACCGTGATTAGTAACAACCCAATCCCCACTCATAAACACATTATCAATCGGACTGGTTGCTGGCAGCAAATACTGATAACTTCCCGGTGCAAAATGCGTTACCCCTTGCGGCACACGAATTACACTACTATCAATAACCTTAGCACCCCGAAACTCTGGCACACAAGTAGCTAAATCTCGATGAACCTTTGCCACAATTTGCTCATCACTCATCGGCAATAACTGATTCGCATGATAAAAATCTGCTTCAATGACACTTCCTGGTTGATATGCATATTCATCATGCAGCGCATTCAAATCAAAAAATGTCCACCCCGTCGTCGGATCAAAGCCAAAACAAGCATTAGACGGATTCCGCAGAATAGCTTTTCGGTCAAACCATAACCGGGTTGCCAGAACATCAATTGCGCCTAAGTTTCTCAAATTCCGGAATTCCGAATAGGGTTGCAAGTTACTACTCGCACTGACAATTTTTTTCATGCCATTGACACTAACGGCAAAAATAACCGCATCGGCTTCAAAGACATCCTCACCGCAGACAACCGCTTTCGCCTTACCCCTATCGTCCAAGAGAATATCATTCACCCGCTTATTCGTCAGCACTCGTCCCCCAGCTTTCTCAATCCGCTCCACCCAGGGTTTAAAAATCATCTCTGCCACCGTTCCCCGACACCAGACGACATCAAAATTGGGTTGGTGAGCCAAAATGAAGTAATAGAGCATTCCCAGGGCGGCGGCGGCGGAACATTGCTCACCAGGGGCAAATAACCCCACCAATAGCATCGGTTCAAAGGAATCTCGATACAATCGGGCAGAGACACCAAACTGTTTAAAGAGTTCGCGGGCAGTTACCTTATCGTAACGTTGCCATGCTTGATCAGAATTATCAAAATCAATCAGAGCATACAGGAGAGGTAAAGCAGAAAGCCTGTCAATCAGAGGTAGGCGTCTAAACTTGGGATAGAGAAACGTTCCCAATGGGGTAGGAAGCGGGAACTCATTCTGAAACAGAGGCGATTCGACTTCTAACCCAGCCGGAGAATATTGGGAAGAATGGGTAAAAGGAGTGAAGGGTTGGAGTCCCAATTCGTGAACCAGGCGAAAGATATTGCGATAGGGATACCAGAACCCATGAATACCCCCCTCGACTGAACGTCCGCCAGAGGTTTTCCATCCAGCTACTAATCCACCAGGATAGGGGGTGGCTTCTAGAAGAGTAACATCGTAGCCTTGTTGAGCAAGATGATAAGTCGCACCTAAACCTGCCCATCCTGCACCAACGACGACTATCCGCTTTTGTGCTGACGCTTCTGACATCCTTGATCTCATAACTCTCTCTTTATTTAGGATGCCACGATTAGTTGGGCTTGTGTCAGCCCAACTCTGCCCAAATAATGAAGCAGGCAAGATGCCCACTCTTATTCAGGTTGGAAAAAGCTGGTTCAAGCTTTCTCACTCTCCATTCCCTAAACTCTCGAACAGTGTTCCAGGTATGAAATTGGGAAGATGAGAGGCCAAAAAACGGTAGCAATGATAAAGACTATCCGACACCGGAATTTTTGCTCCGACGATAAATTCGTCTCTTTCTGGAATGCATTTAACCAGTTTATGCAAAATAATCCAGCGATTAATAAGTAAACTGTAAGAAGTCCTAGTATCATAATCCTATTGAGTAGAGAGGTTTACTTCATCTATTCCAAGTGATAATGGAACAAATTAGTTTTTTGACTCCAGCAGTTTACCAAACGAGTCCTGATAATAGGCAAGTGATTACTGAACCTGTCTCAGATTGCCCTAGTGATTACATGATTAAGCATACACAACAGTTTTTTCCCACAGAAGAGTGGAATGTGCCTCTATCTAAAGGAAGAGTTTTCAGGAAAGTCACAAAGGAAAGCTGCTTTAGGTAACATTCGCTACCTATATCCCCTTTGATCCCCCTCCCGTCCCCCTTCAAAAGCAGGGCTAATTCCGCAGTGATGAGAGAAAATTAGGGCGACCAGGACTATTCAGACGGCAAGACGACTCTGGGCTAGAAGAACACCATTAGAACACATATAGCAATCCTATTTAGGTTGTGGCAATTTTCAAAGCTGAAACCCTTGCTATACCTAGATTTCAAGCCCTTCAATTGTTGCGTCCTATTTAGGATTGCTATAGTTACTTTACGCGATCGCTCTTTCCACTAGCACTGGCTGAGGAGCTTGTTGCCACAAAGGTTCTAGGGTTTGGCTCAACAACGCGATCGCTCTTTCCACTAGCACTCACCAACCGCCGAAAATATCCGGTCTAGCGTAGAATTAATGGATCAAACCGATGCAGCGGAAACCTTGGTCAGAAACCTGGTACAAATGCTCGAAGAAAAACGCTTACAGGTTCGGGTGTATACCAAAGGACGACTCCACGCCAAAGCCTCCATCTTCGACTATGGTACAGTTTATAACCAATTGGGACAACTCGTCGATCGCGCCGAAAATGGTATTGCTGTTGTCGGTTCCTCTAATCTCACCCTATCCGGCATTTCCCATAATACTGAACTCAATGTTATTGTTCACGGAAACGACAACCACCAACAACTCACCCACTGGTATAACCAACTCTGGGAAGACGCCGAAGACTTCGACGAAACCCTAATGCAGCAGATGCAGCAGTCGTGGGTAATGGCACCAACCCGCCCCTACGATATCTATATGAAATGAAAACCGTTACATAAAACTTACACAAATCTACCAATACCTGGTAAATTTTGCTGTTTACTTCCTGCTTCATTCTGGCCGTGACGGCACTTAAGCAGTCCACAGGCTCTCCCCCACCTAACTGGCGGCTACTTCCAAATTAATGGAAGCGTTGAAATCTCGATCAATTTCCAATCCGCAGTTATCACACCGAAAAACCTGCTCAGATAAAGGCATTTCATCCTTGATGACATGACAACGAGAACAGGTTTTGGTTGAGGGATACCATTGGTCTACTACGACCAGTGTTGACCCGTACAACTTGCACTTGTACTCTAGCTGGCGTTTAAACTCATAAAAGCCCATGTCCTGGATAGCTTTGGCTAGCTTATGATTAGCCATCATCCCAGACACGTTTAAATTTTCTATTCCTATTCGGCTGTGGTTTTTGGCTAAATAGGATGTGAGCTTGTGCAACGTGTCCTTTCTGATGTTGGCTATTTTTCGGTGCAAACGAGCTATTTTGATTTGGGAAGACTTCCAGTTAGCCGAACCGATTTGCTTGTGGCGGTTTAACCATTGCAGGCGAGAGAGTTTCTTCTCGTACTTTCGATAAGCTTTTGCCCCCTCTACTACAATCCCAGTAGACAAGACAGCTAATGCTTTTATACCAAGATCAACGCCCACTACAGAGTGAGATTTGGGTCGGTTAACTGGCTCATGTTCCAGCTTAAAGCTGATGAACCATCGGTCTGCTGTCCTGGATATGGTGACGGACTTGGGCTGAAAACAGACGGGCAGCCGCTCATGCGTCCTCAACCAGCCAATAACCGGAACCCTGATTTTAAAATGCTCAAGTGCAATTGAGCCATCTAGGGTAAAGCTATCTCCCCGTCCTTTCTTCTTAAACCGAGGTGGCTTTTTATTTTTCTTAAACGCATCTTTCCAGGCTTGAGCTAATTGCCTAAGCGCATACTGAGGGGCGCATTTACTCACTTCGTAATACCAAGGGCAAATGGGTTTAACCAGAGCTACCAACAATGAGTGCAAGTCAATCCCAGTAGGAAACTTGATTTTATCCTCTGGGTTGTCCCGATTGTGTAAGAGTATCTGTTTGGTTAAACCTAAACCCCAATTCCAAGCATGGCGAGAAACGCCAGCGTGTTTAGCTAGCGCCGTTCGCTGCTTGTTATTAAGTTTTAATTCGGTCTTAAAACCTAATAGCATTGGTTTAATCTACTTAATCGGTGTTATATTCGTATAGAATTAAACGTCAATTTGCCGAAGATGTGAAACACCGTCAATCGGAACGAGACTATAGCCGCAATCTTAGCCAAGGACAACGCTATAGTTTACGGGAACTCCGACTCTTTTTTGAAACGATTAATGATGAGGACATCAAAGCGCAAATTAACCTATTAGAAAAAGCCTTCCGCGAACCCGTCACCACAGGACTCAAGCGCGAGTTAAATCGGCTAAAACGGAATAGTATAACCGGGAATGAACTGTTTATCAAACTCAAGCAACTTTACGCCCAATATGACCGACACGAATGGCTAAACCGTCGCCAAAAAGATGAGGATTACCTAGTTCCAATAATTGTTTGTAGTGAAGCCTTGGTTTGAGGAAAGCAATGTAGAGACGCGCCATGGCGCGTCTGGAAGATGAGGGTGATGTAGGGGCAAATTTTATCATTAACGGGAAGATTTTCACCCTGATGTCACTCAATGTAATCAGTGTAACTAATCTCTCACTTCCCTACCTCACTCTCTCTAATAAATCCGTGAAATCAGTGTTTTGACATAAGACATAAGACATAAGACAAATGACCAATAACCTAACTCACTACCCCTACCCTTCTACGCGACGGGTAATCATGGGCAAGCACTGTGCTGTCGCCACCAGCCAACCCCTAGCCACATTAGCGGGGATGGAGATGATTTGGGCGGGGGGGAATGCTATTGATGCAGCATTAGCCATGGCGATCGCACTCACGGTAGTTGAACCTACCTCTAACGGAATTGGGTCTGACACCTTTGCCTTAGTCTGGGATGGTCAGTTACATGGACTTAACGCCTCGGGTAAAAGTCCTCAAGCTTTAACCTTAAACCATTTTGCTGGGATGGAAGACATCCCGCAACGGGGGTGGTTACCCGTCACCGTACCTGGCTGTGTCTCGGCTTGGCGAACATTATGGCAACGGTGGGGGAAATTACCCTTTGAGCAGTTATTTGCCCCGGCGATTCGTTATGCTCAAGCCGGATATCCAGTTTCCCCAGTTACCGCAACCGCTTGGAAACAGGCGGAGGCGATTTTCCTTCCCCTACAGGGGCGAGAATTTGAGCCATTTAAATCTGTCTTTTTCCCCCATAACCGGGCGCCGCATCCGGGAGAGGTGTGGGGAAGTGAGGCTCATGCTCAAACCTTAACCCAGATTGCCCAAACGGGGGGTGAATGCTTTTATCAGGGAGATATTGCTCGTGCGATCGCGAATTTTGCTGCCAATACGGGGGGCTTATTAACCGTAGCCGATTTCGCCGCCCATCAAGCGGATTGGGTGAACCCGATTTCCACCACCTATCGAGACTTACGGGTTTGGGAAATTCCGCCCAATACCCAAGGATTAACGGCATTAATCGCCTTAAATATCCTGGAAGGATTCAATTTACGTCAATATCCCCGTGACTCGGTAGACAGCTATCACCTGCAAATTGAAGCGATGAAGCTGGCTTTTGCCGATGCCAAACGTTATATCGCCGATCCTCGATTTATGGACATGGCAGTTGAGCGACTCCTGGATAAAGACTATGCCCAAACCCGTCGCCAGTTAATCACAGACACCGCGATTCCCTTAGCCCAACCTGGTTTAGCCAAAGGCGGAACCGTCTATTTAGCCGCCGCCGATGGGGAGTTGATGGTGTCGTTGATTCAATCCAATTATCAAGGGTTTGGTAGTGGGATTCTGATTCCGGGTACAGGGATTGCCCTACACAATCGCGGCTATGGTTTCACCCTAGAAGCAGGTCATCCCAATCAAGTTGCACCAGGGAAACGTCCCTATCATACGATAATTCCCAGCTTCCTCAGCCAAGACGGTCAACCCTTAGGACCCTTTGGCGTCATGGGGGAATATATGCAACCCCAAGGACATCTACAAATGGTGGTGAATCTGGCAGACTACGGCATGAATCCCCAAGCAGCACTGGATGCACCGCGATGGCAGTTTATCGCCGGAAATCAGGTACTTTTAGAGCCAACTGTACCGTCTGATGTGGCTTTGGCACTTGCTCAACGGGGACATCATATTGAAATGAGTACCGATGAAAAACGGTTTGGCAAGGGTCAGATAATCTTACGGCAGGGAGGCGTTTTCGTGGCGGCGTCTGAACCCCGTGGGGATGGGTTGGCATTGGCGCTGTAGGGGCGGGTTTAGGCACTCAATGTTGAATCCCACCGATAACATTTGTAGCAAAACCCGCCCTTACTAACCCCAAATCTAAAGAATACAACACGCTGTAGGGGCGGGTTTAGGCACTCAATGTCGAATCTCACCGATAACATCTGTAGCAAAACCCGCCCTTACTAACGTCAAAACCAGATTCCTTCAAAGGTTGTGAAGCCCTCCCTACACCCTACACCCTACACCCTACGCCCTACACCCCATACCCTGCCTACACCTCAACTCCCTTGTCACCCCTTGATAAGATCGTCATTAATTTGTCATAACCTTGTCACACGCCCTTTCTAAAGTAGAAAGTGAAGCAAGTTCCCTCCCCTTATGTACCGTTCCAACAATTCGATGATTCTCCTCACTGAGCAAGATATAGACATTGATGATATTACCCGCAAGCGCTGGGAACGGGATATCTATAACCGCTTTAAAGAAGCCAGGGAACGCTTTCCAGAATTTTTTCCCTGCTTTGAAATCAGAAACTATCCAGTCAACAGACTCTATTATTCGATTCACTTTCAGCCGTTGACCCAATACGCTGAACGATTAACTCGCCACCGTCCTGATTTTCCCGATACCGAGCAATTTAAACCGATTGAAATGCTGTGGGATGAAGGTGGTAAAAGTGAATTAGACCGCTTATTTGCACGCTTTCAGACGCAGCGATCGCTAAAACCTGCCACACAAAACTGGGCAAATCGTTTGTGGATTAGCCAGATTCCTGATATCTTCAAGACATTGAGAGTGTCCAACCGTTAAGTCCCTGTGTCAGAGGCTATCTCCTCCAAGGAGTAATCCGCCAAGGGTTTGTCTCGACTATATAATCCCTTCTGTCTGTGATATTGAATAATCGACTCTCCAGAAAACCAATCCAGGGCAGTACGCACCCAGAACCATCCCGGATCAGGGGAGGTTTCTAAGCATACGGGTATCTGTTCACCTGTTCTATGAGCAACTAAGTGATGAGTGGGTTTAAACATACCCTTTTCGGGTGTTCGGCTGGCTGAGGCTTTCTTCTTCTTCGGCGCACAGTTGAGGCAGTATTTCGGTGGCGTACCCGGATAACATTCGCGAGTCGTTGCCTGATTGCACTTGGCACATATAAATGTGACAGGGCGAGTATAGATGGTTCTCGCGTGGGCGCGAACAATAAAGGTTTTGGACGGCATTGGTTTAAATGTAGAGAACAGGGAACAAGACGAGTTCGCGTTTCATTTAGACGCGCTATATAACAGAATTGATAAGAGTTGGGATGAGAGTCCGGTATCTGTTCAGAGGGGAATAGTATTATTTTTGAGCGTGCGATCGCGTTTTGCTGAAACTATACCCTATCGATTGAGTTCGGGTCAGTTGCGCTTGATACTGATTGGTTGAAGCCGCAACCTAACCCGACTCCCGTGAGTGATAACTCTCTTAATCAGGTAAAGTATACTGTCCCACAATTCGCTTGGCAAACTCTGGAATATGCGCCGCTAATTTCTTTGGGTGATGGCGCTTCACATAGAGATAATTGCGGGTAAAGTGGGAGTCAATCGAGAAACGAGCATACTCCAATCCCTTTGGACCAATCTTTTCAATCACCACCCCCATTAATTTTGCTGCCCACATCGGTAACGTTACCCCTTTATCATACGCCGGAATACTCTGTTGCACGGCTTGATGTCGATCGCCCTTAGACGTAACCGATTGCGTTTCTAGCTGATTTTGCACCAGATCCAGCATTTCCTGTCCCCGGTCATTTCGCACCACAATCCATTGCCAACCAAAGGGTGCGCCCATGTAACCAACCACTAAATCCGCTAGAGAGTTGACGTAATCGAAACAACTCATACAAGAGGGGGCAAATACATCCTTAAGTTCTTTCGTATTCAATCCAAAGAAGGGGACTTTCTCAATAGACCCATCTTCGTGTTTGAAGTGAACTTGAAAGTCCTGCATGAACTCATAATGCACGACGGTATCGGGGGATTTGCTGGTGGTTTCCAGGAATTTCTGCAAGCCAGCGCGGGTGACATTATCCACACAGGGCGTCCCCAAAACATAGAGTTTTTCTAAGCCCAATTCTTTTTCCACCGCCCGTAATGCTTGAATTTGACAGCCGACGCCAATCACTAATAGGCGTTTCATCCCCGACTGTTCAATTTGTTCTAATACCGAAAGATTAGGAGACAGGGTGGGCTTATTCACCCGGGCGGCGAGAATCTCTTCTGGTGTTCGGGCGATAATCGGCATCGGTTGAAAACGGTCTTCTTTGGTATTCTGCACACAGACAACGCCTTCAACTTTGCCACTGGTGAGCATTTCAATGGCAATGGTGCTAACAATTCCTGTCCACTGCGCCCCTTCAATCGGTTGAAGTTTCCGCGCCGCCATCATGTCCTGGTTGACGCCGAAATACCAATCATCGGGATTATCCAGATTCCGGCTACGTCCATGGGTTTGGGTTTCTAATTCGGGAATCTGTTGGTTAAGAAAAGCACAAGCTTCCTTGACATAATGAATATAGTATGTATTACACAGACCACATTCGCTACAGAGTTCCTTTGCAGGGCGGATCTTCCCTGGTTTCAGGGCTTTGGCTTTTTTGTGTTTGGCGGAGTTGGGAGTAGTCGCAGTCATTGAAAAGGATTTTCTCTTAACGGGAGTTCTTCTCTCACGATATCTTAGTTCGTCGTTGGAGATAAGAGCCTAATTAGGGGCTGCTGAATAAGTTTTGTGGTGAGGGGGAGCGGGGGAAGCTGGGGGAGCTGGGGGAGCTGGGGGAGCAAGGGTACATTTGTCCTGAGCAAGGTGATGCCATACTGATGAAGGATACTACCCGATTTCCTTGAATCAAACCCTGTTTCAATAAAGCTCAAAGTATTGATGGGTTTTGCGGTTTTGGCTTTGTGCAGCAAGCCCTAATTAAGAATGCCACTGACTGGTATGCTGGTGGGCTCTTGCGAAGTCGAAACCCACCCTACGGTATATTAAAGGTTTCGATGATTCTAAAATGCTTATTGCAGTGCCATTAAACCTAATACCGAGTTGCGCTCAACGGTAATACAATGAATTTATCAATCATTCTAGATATAAACTCAAAGAGGTTCTATGGCTTCTCTGACAGCTCTAACCCGCAAAGACTTGGAGAAATTACAAGCAGAACATCCTGAGTATCGCATGGAGTTAGTGGACGGGCAAATCGTAGTTATGAGTCCATCGGGTTATGAGTCAGATGAAGTCGTCGCCGAATTTGTCCGGGTTTTAGGTAATTGGGTAAGACCTCAAAAGCTTGGTCGGGTGACAGCGTCTAGTGCAGGTTTTGACCTACCCAATGCTAATGTCAGAGCGCCTGATGTTTCTTTTGTTTTAGCTGAACGGTTACCCAAAAGTCCTCGTTCGTTTGCGGAACTGGCTCCTGATTTAATGGTTGAGGTAAAGTCCCCAACAGATACCTTAAAATCGTTGAGAGATAAGATTCAATTTTTTCTGGAGCAAGGAACAAAAGTTGGTATTTTGATGAATCCGCCACAGCGTCGGGTCGAAATTTATCGTCCTGCGTCCGAGGTCGAGATTTTAGGCGATGGTGATGTACTAATGATTCCTGATTTACTTCCTGGTTTTGAGGTCGCTATTGTTGATTTGTGGTCACCAGAATTTTAACGGTGATGTCCGCAGAAAGGGTAGGAGCGCAGGAGCGATCGCGCCATCGGCTAATTGTCAGATTCCTCAAGGGGTGGCAAATTAGCTAAAAATGAGACAGGGTGTGGGGTATAGCGAAATTCAGGAGGTTGACCCTTCGACTTCGCTCAGGGTCAGCCTATAACTCTAGCATCAACCACCGCCACCGCCGCCGCCGCCTGCACCGCCACCAGCACCGCCACCGCCACCAGCACCGCCACCAGCACCGCCACTAGTACCAGCACCACCGCCAGAACTACCGCCTACACCAGAACTACCGCCTACACCACCGCCGTCACCGCCATCACCAAAGCCATCACCAAAGCCATCACCATTATCGCCGTTAGTATCAGGGACAAAGCCTCCACCACCATAGCTACCCCGACGTTTCCTACCTTTAGCAATGGCAAAGATTGCCAAGACCACAACTGCTACAATGACAAAAATTAGTATACCGTTCATAAAAATCCTTGATGATATAGCGCTACGCATTGAGGTTAGGACAATAAAATTAGGTGAAAAGGCAACAGGCAACAGGCAACAGGCAACAGATAAATGTCCTAACGTATCCTCGTAGTGCTATAACACCCTGGCAAGATTGAGAATCTGTCTTTATTGATTGTCAGATTCTTCCTTCTCTTGATCTTCTTGTTGATCTTCTTCTTGCTGTTTATTTTCTTCTTCTTTGTCCTCCTCAGACTGTTCTGCCTGAGTCGGTTCTTCCCCTTCTTCTTTCTCTTCTTCCGATTCTTGCTCAGTTCGTTCTTCTTCTTGCTCTTGTTCCGGTTTATACGCCTGTGTCGCCTCCTTAGCTACCCGTAAAATTGCCTCTAAATCCTCATCCCTTAACGCTTCACCCGATACAACGCGATCGCACACCTCGGACAATTCCGCTGTCACCGCTTCTCTGACGGCTGTTTCGGCGTCTCTCACCTGATCCAAGGGCAGTTCATCAAAAACCCCCTCATTCACCGCGACAAGGGCAGCAATTTGCTCAGGAACCGATAACGGTTGGGATTCCTTTTGCTTGAGGATCTGCCGCACCCGACGCCCTCGTTCTAGGGTGTGACGAGTGTCTTCATCAAGCTGGGTGCTAAACCGGGCAAATACTTCCACTTCTTGGAATTGAGAATAAGACAGGCGTAAATCTCCCGCCACGTCTTGATACGCCGCTAACTGGGTTTTTCCGCCAACCCGCGACACCGATTTACCCACCTCCACGGCGGGTAAGACGGTTTGCTGGAATAAATCCGGAGACACGTAAATCTGACCGTCGGTAATTGAGATTAAATTAGTGGGAATATAGGCAGAAATATTCTGGGCTTGGGTTTCCACAATCGGTAATGCAGTTAAGGAACCGCCTCCCAATTCTTCGCTGAGGTGGGTTGACCGTTCCAACATCCGGGAATGAATATAAAAAATATCACCGGGATAGGCTTCTCGACCTGGTGGACGTCGCAACAGTAAGGACAATTCACGATACGCCCAAGCATGGCGGGTCATATCATCAATCACCACTAACGCATCCTGTCCGCGATCGCGAAAATATTCGCCAATGGACATCGCGGCATACGGGGTAATGTAGCGCAACCCTGGAGCATCTTCCCCTGTAGCAACGACAACCAGGGAATAATCCATCGCCTCTCGTTCGCGCAACTGGGCAATCACTTTTGCCACGGCGGAGGTACGTTGACCCACAGCGCAGTAAATACAGATGACATCTTTCCCTTTTTGATTAATAATCGTATCTACTGCGATCGCGGTTTTCCCGGTTTGGCGATCGCCGACAATTAATTCCCGTTGACCACGACCAATGGGAACTAACGCATCTACAACCTTAAGACCCGTCTGTAATGGCACTTTCACCGGGGCGCGGTCTAAAATAGCGGGGGCTTCCTGTTCGATGGGTAGACGTTCGCTGGTTTGAATCGCCCCCTGATTATCCAACGGACGACCCGTGGCGTCCATCACCCGACCAATCAGCGCCTCGCCGACTGGCACATCCAAAATCCGTCCGGTGCGCTGTACGCGATCGCCTGCTTCAATATGTTCGCTTTCTCCTAATAAAATAACCCCCACTTCATCCGGGTCTAAATTAAACGCAATTCCCAACAACCCACCCGGAAAACGAATCAATTCATCCGCTTTTACTGTGGGTAAACCACTAACCGTTGCAATGCCACGGGATACCGATTTGACCACTCCTACTTCCCGCAGTTGGAGTTCAGGTTGATACGTCTCTAGTCCCTGGTTTAATTGGGTAAAGGTTTCATCTAGAACCGTTTGTAGTGACATTGACTTTTCGTTCATGAAAAAGATGGTAGATGGCAGGAGGAAAGAGGCAAAAAAGAATTGCCGCCGCCGTAGTGCGAGCGTCTCGCTCGCTATAGAGTCTGGTTTGCTATAGAGTCTGGTTGGCGATGGAGTCTCGCTTGCTATGAAGTCTCGCTTGCGATGGAGTAGGGTTTTTTACCCAAAATTCTAGGGAATATCTAACACTTCGACAGCATCAGCAACGATAACAGGCTGTCCGACGTACTCAGCTTCTATCGTCTGGAGAATATCCCCTTCCCAGGTTAGGTCATAATCCCGCTCAAACTCAGCCACGACGAGTTCGCGAACTTCCCCAGTAACTCGGACATTCTGCTCTTCCAGAATTGGCTCTGTCGCGGCGGTATTGATCACCAACACTTTATCACCAAATATCTCACCGGTATCCTCTATGACAAATGTGTTGATCCCATAATCTTCTTCAACTTCACCCGTAACGGTTACCATCTCACCGATGAATTCTTCCGTATCTTCAGCTACGTCTTCAACGTCTGTATCATCGGTTTCCGTCAAGGTTGTGTCTACTCCCGTTTCTGGAACCGTGGCTTCAGGTTCCGGGGTGCAAGCGCCTAGGAGTACGGACAGGGTGAGTAAGGCGAACGCCCCTCTTTTGAGGCTAATTAATCCGTTGTGTTCTCTTTTAGGCAAACGATTCAGCATTCAAAAATTTCTCCTGATTAGGTTTTGGACAAATTGCCAATTAATTTATTGAATAGAGTCTAGTGACTAGAAAAGGGTTGGGCGAATCAAGCCATCTGCCTATTCTAGTCCTCGGCAAATATCCTAAGAAATGAGGCATCAACATTAATCTGCCTCAAGGAAGATTTATCTCATCTCACCTTTATACTCCTTCAACCCCAAAAGTTTCCTTTTATCTGGCTCCTCTTCGGGTTCATCCGATTCTCTAGTGGATGGCTGTTCCTCATCGTCTGGTTTTTCTTCAGCTTCAGCCTTATTCGGGAATTCGTTGGCGAATTGTTCCTCTAGGCTTTCGAGATAGTCGGCTAACGTCCACGCAATCTGATGGTTTTTGCTCCGCATTTCTACGCCACAGATTAAATCCGATGAGGTGGAGAATTTCACGTCTTTGCCATTGAGAATATTTTCTTGGTGGAGAGTATCCCGGATTTTTTGCTGGCTTTCTTCTGGCATCTCAAAGGCGCTGTTAATGACAACATCCTGGTCAGAGTCATGAATCGATTGTTTGAAGGCTTCTCGTTCTTCGTCCTCCAGGTGTTTTAGGCGTTCAATGAACACCGCGATCGCCTGTTGTTCTAATTCCGTATCTGCCAAATCCTGTAAGGCGCGACGGGTGGTTTTATGGGTCACCTCTTGTACCCGTTGTCGCAGGTTCTCCAGAAAGGATTCTTGCTGGCGTTCAATGGATTCATGCCATTCTGCCTGCTTTTTGTCAACCTCTTGACGTGCCTGATTGATTAATTTCTCCTGTTCAGCTTTGGCGTTTTCTTTGGCTTCATTCAACAATTCCTCTCGCCGTTTTTCTAAGTCTTGTTGCTTTTGGCGATAGGATTCCGCTTCGGCTTGGGCTTCCTCTTGTTGCTGTTGCGCTTCTTTCCACTGACGCTCAATCCGCTTGCGGCGCTCACCCATAGTTTTAGTAATGGGCTTATACAAAAAGCGCCACAGTAGAAAAACGAGGATAATGAAGTTAATAATTTGGGCAATCAATGTAAACCAATCAATCATTGGCTTATCCTCCTCCCTGATTCAAAAAGTGATTCCAAAACGGATTGGCAAAAATGAGAATAATCGACACAATGAAGGCATAAATCGCCGTTGATTCAATAAATGCCATCCCCACAAATAAGGTGCGGGTAATCGTATTCGCCTTATCCGGCTGTTGCGCGATCGCACGTAGGGCATTCGCCAATCCTAATCCTTCCCCAATCGCGGGTCCAATTGCCCCTAATCCGATGGAAAGGGCGGCACCAAGAATCGAGGCGATGCCAATAAGACCAAGATTATCCATGTTAGGTTGCTCCTTCTTCTGATTGCTGTTGCTGTTGTCGTTTTTGTTGACTTTTACGCTGGGCGCGAATCCCTGACGCGATATAGACGAGGGTTAAAATGGCAAAAACATACGCCTGAATCACTCCAATTCCAATTCCATAAGCTCTGACGGGAATAGGTAGAAATAGGGGAATGAGGGATAAAACAATTGCCACCAATAAACTCGTACTCATCACATTACCAAACAAGCGAATGGCTAAGGATAGCGTCCGGGTGATTTCGCTGAGAATATTAAAAGGTAAAACAACGGGCGTCGGCTCAATAAAATGTTTCAGGTAACTGCCAAACCCAGAATGTTTAATCCCGTAATACGGTACAGCAAAAAAGACACACAAGGCAAAAGCGCCTGTAGTGGATAGAGACGCGGCGGGGGATTCGTAACCGGGAATGATGGTAAGAATATTGGCAAGGGCAAAGAACAGAAAGATTGTGCCAACAAATGGCAGAAATTCACTCGGTTCTCGATTAGTGGCTTGGCGAATCTCACCATTAATCATTTCGACAATAATTTCTAAGCGATTTTGCCAATTCGACATTTCTTCGGGTTCAACTTTCAAATTGCGCGTCACTAGCCAAGATCCCACGACCAAAATTGCCATGACGAGCCAAGTATAAACCAGGGTAGCGTTCAGTTTAAACCACTGCCACTGCCAAAAAATAATAGTATCTGGGGTAACATTCATTAGTCTCCTTCTCTCAATTTAAAATTAACCGTTGGTTGTAGTAGTGCGAGCGTCTCGCTCGCGTTTAGCGTCTCGCTCGCGTTTAGCGTCTCGCTCGCGTTTAGCGTCTCGCTCGCGTTTAGCGTCTCGCTCGCGTTTGTAGTCTCGCTCGCGTTTGTAGTCTCGCTCGCGTTTGTAGTCTCGCTCGCGTTTTATCGGGGATTTTGCCTATCCCAAAACTCAATCATCAATTAATGAATTTGATGACTAGCGGGTTGTTCTAAATGCCAGGGTTTTGGTTCAAAACGACGCACCAACAATGTGCGGGCGACGATTAAACCCAATACGCCAACCAGCGCTCGTTCCCAATGTCCGTTGATGATGATATAAAAGCCGAGTAAGGCAATCACCATACGACCTAAATAACTCCCTACAAATAAGCGGATAGGATAACGGGTGGTTGGCAGTTGGCGCACGGTAAGCCACAGACTACCAAAGTAGAAAATTCCTAGGGCAAAGCCGGCAGGAAAGGCGAGAATTAAATGCAATATATTGTTCATGGTGATGCTCCGATAAAAACGTTTTGATGACTGTAGGGGCGGGTTTTACAATTAACGTTTTTTGTTGGTGTATAGGTAACTAAACCCGCCCTTATTTAAGGATGTTGCTTGAGATCCCCCTTCCGTCCCCCTATTAGATCCCCCTTCCGTCCCCCTTAAAAAGGGGGAGACCAGATGTTGCTTCGCTTTTTGTTCCATGGGGGAGACCAGATGTTGCTTCGCTTTTTTTGCACGGGGGAAGCCAAAGGATGCTTCGCTTAATTTAAAAGAGGATAATTTCATAAAAATTAAGGAAGTAAAGAAAGCCAGCGAATCAACAACGGTGCGATTGCCAGCAGGCTGACTTGTGCTAACGCGATCGCAATCCAGACAATAAGCTGCGGTGAAATAGGCATCAGTTACTTACTCCTGTTTGAGTTTCAGGCAATTGGTGCAACAACGAACGCAGAACAATCGGTGCTAGAATGCTAGTCACCGCAGACACAACAACCATGGCGGCGAAAACCTGATTGGATACCGCCCACTCTCCTAACGAGAGTCCTTTACCCATGACAATCATGGTAATTTCGGCGCGAGGAACCATACTGACGCCAATTAACGCCGCACCCGTCCAACCTGTGGTTAACCAAGTGGGACCCCCCGCACCAATGAGTTTGCCTAATACGGCGGCGACAAGGAGAATTCCTCCCATTCCAAAAGCCGCCGTTAGCGCACTAGGGTTAATTTTCAAGCCAATCCCAATCAAAAAGAACGGCGTAAACAGTTCGTATAACGAGTCAAACGACGCATCAATTTTGACCGCATTAGGATCACGGCTAAACACTAATCCGGCAAAGAAAGCGCCAATGGCAACTGAAAACCCCAATAACCCCGCGATCGCGGCAATAATAAAACCAATCCCCACCACCTCCAGCATCGGTTCCGGTGGCGCTTCAATTTGGCGAAAAAACTTAGTCAACTTTGCCTCAAAAAAGCGCGAAAACACATAGCAAAATGTCCCAAAAACTACAGCTTTTAGGAAAAATATACCAGAGGTTTTGGCAATAACGGGCAATAATTCTCCCGTTCCCCTATCTTGAATTGCTGGGGCAACAGCAAACAATAACGCCATTAAACTTACCCCCAAAATATCATCCAGTTCCGCCACATCCAGTAGTAATTCCCCATAGTTTGAATGAGTGGCATTTGCTTCTTGCCATACCCCAATCGATACACCCACACTGGTTGCCGTAAACGCGATCGCAATAAATAAACTGGGGATAAACGCCAGTCCCAGTAACCAATAGGAGGTGACAAATCCGAAACCCCCATTGACAACAATATTAACTAACCCAATTTTCGTTGCTGTGGATAACTGGCGCATCAATCCCGCTAAATCACTTTCTAACCCTACCCGAAACAACAAGGAAATCACGCCAACTTCGGCTAAAAACTCAAAAATTTCCTGCCCCGGTTCTCCCAGAAATTGCCACTGGGAATCCGCCAGCCGCAGCAGAAAGCCTAGCACCAAATACCCCACTAAACTGGGTAAGCCCAAGCGCGTCATCCCTTCCTTAATCAGGATGGAAATCGTGCTAATTGCGCCCACCAATAAAATCAATAGGGGGATTGTCTGTGCTGACTCACTCATCGGCAGACTCCTGCTTTACCCAGTACCAAGCATTAATACAACCGAGAACTAAACCCACCAACATTAAGGTAAGTGTCCAGGAAAAGGGAGTGGGCAAAACTTCATCCAGCCACAGTCCAATTGCCACGCCAATTAACGTAGGAATACCAACCGACCAGCCGACAAACCCCATCAATGTCAAGCCATATAAAACACTTAAATTTTCTTCCTTACGGGCTTTAAGTTTACGGATGGATTTATCTTTTATTTTCCCCAGAAACGTCTTATTGTGTCGTCGTCTCGAGTGATTAGGACGCTTCGCCACTTGACCCTCCTATCTCATATACACCACGAGCAAAACTGGCTTCTAATTTCGCGATCGCACCTGCTGTGATTCTTTCCCGTTCATCCAAACGCGAAAACTCCTCTTCTACAGTTTGCTGTAACGTTTCTAGGTCATCCGATCGAATCGCTCGTCCAGTTGAAACCCGAACATCTGCGCCACATTTAACTAAAATTCCTTCATCCACAGCGATAAACACCTCTGGGGTGGATTCCGATTCAGATTCAAAGAATAAAATGCCAGGAACAATTGCCGTAACAAAGTCAATATGATTCGGTAATAAGGTAAAAGCGCCATTTTCCGCTTCGGCAGATACTTTGGTTACTTCTTCATCGAGTAGTATTTCTGTAGGGAGTAAGATTTTAAGGTTCATTGGTTATTAGTCATTTGTTATTTGTCATTCGTCATTTGTCATTGGTCATTTGTTTTCTCCCTCATTTCCCTCATCTCCCTCATCTCCCTCATCTTCCTCATCTCCTTCATCTCCCTCATCTCCCCCGCTCCCAGACGCGCCATGGCGCGTCTCTACAAGTGCTTCGTCGATAGAACCGAGCATATAGAGCGATCGCTCAGAATAATCGCTAAACTCATCATTAAGAATGCGATCGCATCCATCCAACGCTTCGTCTAGACTCACCAGTTTGCCCTTTTTCCCGGTAAATTGTTCAGTCGTAAAGAAAGGTTGAGTCAAGAAGCGCTCAAGTCGTCGCGCCCGGTTGACCGTTTGGCGATCGCGTTGGGATAATTCTTCCATCCCTAACATGGCGATAATGTCTTTCAGATCCTCATAACCCGCCAAGGTACTCTTTATTTCTTGAGCAATTTGATAGTGACGTTCTCCCACAATCGTCGGACTTAACATCTTAGACCCCGATTGCAGCAAATCCACCGCCGGATACAATCCCTGACTCGCCCGTTTCCGAGACAGAACCAGCGAAGCGGATAAATGACCAAACGTATTAACAGCAGCGGGATCAGTAAAATCGTCTGCTGGAACATACACCGCCTGTACCGACGTAATCGCCCCCGTTGCGGTATTCGTAATCCGTTCCTCAAATTCTGATAACTCAGTTCCCAGCGTCGGTTGATACCCCACACGAGAAGGGAGTCGCCCCAATAACCCCGACACCTCCTGTCCCGCTTGAATAAACCGAAACGTATTATCAATCAACAGCAGCACATCTTGCTGCACATCATCCCGAAAATACTCTGCCATAGTCAGAGCCGCATGACCAACCCGAAATCTAGCACCTGGCGGTTCATTCATTTGCCCGAATACCATCACGGTACTCTCCAGAACCCCCGCCTCTTGCATATCGCGATACAGTTCTTCCGCTTCCCGGTTGCGTTCGCCAATCCCACAGAAGAAACTCACCCCTTCATGTTCAGTCACCATGTTGTGGATCATTTCTGTGAGTAGAACCGTTTTACCCACACCCGCACCACCAAACAATCCCGCTTTTCCGCCACGTTCTAGGGGAACTAGGACATCAATCGCTTTGATCCCCGTCTCCAAAATTTCGGAAGTCGTCGATTGTTCCGCCAGAGAAATCGCAGGTTGATGAATGGAACGCCATTCTACGTCTTTGATCTCCTCTTTTTTATCAATAGGATCACCAAACACATTAAACACACGACCTAGGAGTTGTTCTCCCACAGGAACCTGCAAGGGAACACCAGTATCCTTGACAACCGAACCTCGCGCCAAACCTGACGTTGGGGTTAAAGCAATACCCCGAATCGTCTTCGCATCAAGATGGTTAACCACCTCAATCACAATCTTGTCATCCTCACCCGCCCGAAGCTGGCTATACATTTCCGGAAGGTGCTGCGGAAACTGCACGTCGATAACGCTGCTGCGAATAGAAACAACGCTTCCCTGGTTGGTTTGATTTTGATTGGCTCGATGCAAGTCTGCGGTTCTGTTCATCTTTAATAAATCCCTGACAACTCTCCTCAGCCACTCTCATCTGAGAACTGAAGCTGTGGGTAAGCATGAGCGGGGTAGTTGACCTCTCCAGAGGACTAATCGCGTATGCGGTTGAGTATCCTTATTATTAATAAGTCAGTATTTGTTCCTAAAACATCCTCCTTTTGAAAGAGAGAGGGGGTTGGCAAGGTATCTCAACGAGAATAGGAGAGGAGTGAACATGATCTAACAAGCTGTAGGGGCGACCCGCTTCCATCAATTCACAACACCCGTCCATTCAATTCGGTCGGGTCGCCCTTTATTCAAACTACAAGTTCTATGGGATAAACTGTTCAGTCATCCAAGGAGTTTACGTTTCATGACATCTGGCTAAATGAGGTCGTTTTGACCCTTCCCCACCTTAGAAAAAACCTAGCTTGTAGGGGCGGGTTTTACTACTATTATTTCTGACCTAACCCATAAGTGACTAAACCCGCCCCGACTTGACCATTTGCTTCCCGTGAAACATCAGACAATTTTATCTTGAAGCGATGTATGTTTTTAGATGAATAAGTTCAAGTAGAGGCAGTCAAGTTGTAGGGGCGGGTTTAGGGACAAAATTAACAGACAAACCAATAACCTTTCGACAAAACCCGCCCTGCCCCAACCTCACTGGTTCAAATAAACCCCTGGCATATTTCAGGTTTTATCCCTGTCTTGAAGGTAATCCCCCAAATAAAGCCGGACAAACTCATCAGCAGCGGCTGGATCAAGACCGTGTAAAGCTTCAGCAATACTTCGGACAGTTTCAGCACTGGGATCTGTCTGCTCATGAAACCAGCGAAAAACAACGGAAGGTTTAACTCCCAATGTGAGAGCCAATTTGTTCTGGCTGATGCCGTAGCTCTCTAAAACTTGCCGAAGGACTTTGCCTGCTTTTCCCATGTTTCCCATCGTGTCAGAGGAAGATCAGGAAGTAAATATTTGCAGATCTGCGAAGATACAGCGTACAATTTGAGTATTCGCAGATCTGCGAATATTTCAGGTAAACGCAAATCAGGGAAACCCCAATGGTTCAGAACGTTTTGACCGATACTAAACCCCCCGAAGCCTCGATACAGCTACAAGCTTCCACCCGTTCAGACTCAAAACGAGAATTCGTCAAAGTTATCGTCGTTGGTTCTAACAAAGGCGTGGTGAAAATCATTCACACGTTGTATCGTCTCGGCTTTGCCAATGTAACGGAATGGAGTCCTCTGACACCAACAGCAAATCCGGGAGAGGTAATGAGTGTAATGAAGCGATGTGTGTTTGTAGATGAATGAGTTCAAGTAGGAAGAACCAAGCTGTAGGGGCGGGTTTAGGGGCAAAATTAACAGAGAAACCAATAACCTTTCTACAAAACCCGCCCTCCCCAACCTCGCACGATGAGATTGGGACAAGACATTGTGCCGCCATGGTAATCAACTCCAAGTTACCGTGAAGCGGGCAATGCCCATCCTACATCTCTAGCCCATCATTCCCACAATCGGCAGTTCCTCTTGCTTTTGTGATGTCCCGCTTGTATTTAAGGCTGGGGATTTCTGAGTCTCAGTTTCTTCAGGACAAAATTCTAGACTGATTCTCACCGTACCTTTTTGCCAACCTTTAGCAGTAAATCTCAAAACTTCAGCCGAAATACCCTTTTCACTAAACCAACCATCCTTGTCTTGATTCCATCCCTCTAACCCTTCAAACTGCATCCGTATCGCTTCTACGAGTTCATCCACTCGGAACGTGCGATTTCCAATTAAAAGTTGTGTTGATTCATCAACCGACAATACTTCACCGCTCAAAAGAGGCTCAAACTGATTATCTATACTCATTTTCGCCGATAAATATCATTGGTCATTGGTTAATTGAAAAATTCACCTCTTCTCCTCCGCACCTCTGCCTTTTACCACGGATTACCAACAATACTAAATGCTGACCAGTAATAGGGATGAGATAAGTCAGGATTACCCGGGTTAGCATCAGTAATTGGCAAAGCAATGGCTTTATCCGATAAAATTAATTGATTATCTTCATACTTAACCTTTCCTTCAATCATTGCCACTTGCGCCCGTCGCCATGCTTCCGCTTTAATCGGTGCATCATCCAGATTATTGTAAAACTCTGCCATCATTGGCAACGTTCCCCAATCCTCGATGTACCATAAACTAGCTAATACTGATTTAACTCCAGCTTTAGCCGCAAATCCAGCAAACCCCAGTTCGGCACTCGGATCACCTAAGGCAGTACGACAAGCACTTAATACCACTAATTCTACAGCCGGATCATGCCAGCCTAAACTACGTACTTCGTCCATTCCTACCTTAGTATCCCATAACTGAATATAAGAATTACTAGGTGCGCCTGGTTCAAATTCTGCATGGGTAGCCAGGTGAATAATGCCAAAGGGTTTTTCTTCGCGTTTTGCCTTGAGATTGTTAACAGTAAAATTCTCATTGAGAAAAGCTTGACCACGCCATAAGGTATTGGTCAGAATCGATACCTCAGCCGCCGCTGCTGGTAATTGTTCCAAAAGAGGATTATCGGGAAAATCTGAAGCACCCATTGCCAAAACAGGCATCGTTTTAATATCGGCATAACGGGTATCTGTGAGACTCACACTGGGCATCAAACTCACACTATATCGCTCCACGATAAAGTTATCTCCATCATGGATAGCGGCTATGGGCAATGAGCGCAACCCTTCATCGAGAATAAAGACTAAATTCTCAATTCCTGTTTCTTGTAAATCTGTTTCTAAGGGGGCTACCATCCATTGATACAGTTGTTGGGCGTCATCTAAATATCCAAACCCACCATCAAGAATTTCTTGACGGAAGTTCTGTCCTGTATTCAGGACATCAGACTGTTTAGCCCCTGACACTCGCTTGGTAATAACATCCCGATCCGCTGTTACCAACATCAGTTCTAATTCCATTTCTGATTTAGTGCTGCTAGGAACAAAAACCCCATAAATTACAGCAGGTTTTACCCCAGTTGCCACCTCAATGCTACGCAAGCGATTCCGAATTTCATCCAAGGTGAGGATTTTTTCCGCCTCCATTCCCAGTTGTTTCTCAAATGCCTGGGTAAAAAAGCGCTCAATTTTGTAAACATCAGCATTGATAATTGGCTCTTGATCCAAGGCATTAGGAGTAGGAGGGCGCTCTAACGGTCTCTTAAACTCTATTAACAGATCAGTTGGATTAGTTGGAGGATCAGTTGGATTAGTTGGAGGATCAGTTGGAGGATCAGTTGTAATAATCCGGATATTACCGAGAGTATGACTTTCTGGAAATGACTGAACAGGTGCAATCGTAAACTCCCCACTGGTAATGGCTTGTGCCGTACCATTCTTGCTTCCATCACCTACCACAAACGGCACATTTCTTGCGCCACCATCATGACGAATGGTAATATCACCACCACCGTTACCGCCAGCCGTAGAAATACTAGCGTCTATGCCATTTTGATCGCTAAAACTTCCTGTTGCTTGAAAGAATTGTTGCGTCGTGATGTCAACATCACCGCCTTGACCATTGCTGCCGCCTTGGACATTAATAGAATTGACAGTAATATCTTCCAGGGGATCGAGGGTAACGTTGCCACCATCGCCTTCAGTGCCACTAGAATTGATGGCTTCAGTGGTAATCGAGATCCTTGCATTTACAGTAATATCACCGCCAATAGCTGCAGAAGAATTTAAGTCACCCGTATTAATTTCTTCGTCTTTACTGGTGAGGTTAATTGTGCCACCAGAGGTGGTGATATTTGCTGTAGTTAAATTACTATTGGCACTCGCGTCTACATTCCCACCACCGGAATTTAAGTTATCACTACTGACTTCTCCCTGTGTACTGGTGAGGTTAATTGTGCCGCCAGAGGTGGTGATATTTGCTGTGTTCAGATTATTACTAGCAGTTGCGTCTACATTGCCACTACCGGAATCCAAGTTACCACTATTGATTTCTCCCTGTGTACTGGTGAGATTAATTGTGCCGCCAGAGGTGATGATATCTTCTGTGTTCAGGTTACTATTAGCACTCACTCCCACATTGCCACCACCGGAATCCAAGTTACCACTCGTGACTTCTTCGCCTTGACTGGTGAGATTAATGGTGTCACCAGAAGTGGTGATATTTTCGGTGGTTAGGCTACTATTGGCACTCAGTTCTACCTTGCCATCAGTTGCTGTAATATTACCGACAGTCAGGGTATTCGTAGTATTTAGGCTGAAATCCCCATCCAGGATTTGAATATCTCGAAGATTTGCCAAATTAATTGTGCCAGTTCCCGATTGATGCGTAAAGCTAGAGGCTGCGATCGCGTCTTTTGCCGTCACATTTCCCGCACTAGCAATCGTCAGGTTTCCCAGAGGTGTACCGCTACCTACTTGTCCCTCAAAGCTCACATTACCCGTTCCCGCCGTAAGCGTGAGATTTTGCGTCCCATCAAGACGATTATTAAACAGAATATCTCCCGTTCCATCACCTGTAGACAGGAACGTTTCACCCGTCAAATTGAACGCCGGATCAACCTGAATCGTTCCACCCTGAGTAATGAAACGAATCTCATCCCCATTAGTAGAAACATCACCCCCATTCTGAATTTCTATATTGCCACCTTGACTAGCGAAATTAATCTCACCAGCATTGGTAGAAACATTACCCCCATTTTGAATTTCTATGTCACCACCTTGAGTCGCGAAACTAACTTCACCGTTAGTGGTAGCCACATTACCACTGGTAAGAATATTACCGCCACTCGTGTTCATATCAACATCTCCAACAACCTTAATCGTTGCCGTTTCTCCAATATTGACATTTCCACCTGTAGAATTATTGTGTTCTACAACCAGATCTCCGTTCTCAGTAATAATCTCACCCCGAACATTAATATCTCCCCTTTCTCCCCCTGTATCGAGTTGAAGATATATATCGCCATTCCCCGAATTCAGTGCAAAGCCATCTTCTATCTCTATAAAAGCTTTACCGTCCTCACGAAAATCATCGATAGCATTACTATCATTGGCAATTAAGGTTAAATTTCCATCATCTGTGGTGATATTAGCATTGACAAAAATACTTCGACCTGCTCTTAATTTCAGTGATCCTCCAGTTCCGTTCTGATTGTTAGTGGTAATTGGTTTCTTGACAGTGATGTCATTGTTTGCCTGAAACTCAATTTCGGTTCCCGTGTTAGTAATGTTGGTAATAGTGGCGACATCGATAGTCACAGATTGGTTGGGATTATCATCAAACTCGAAGCTGGAGCCAAACAAATAAATCTCGCCTTCATCGTTCATACCTCCTGGCGCTCCCACCACCACGTTTCTTTCTACCCCAGCAACTGCATTACCAAAATTGCTAGGTGACTCCGAGGGCTTGAGAAAGGTTTGCCACAAAAGTCCCGTGTCCGAATCTGGCAGGGGTTCATACAAATAGGTTGCATTTTCTCCGGGGGCACTGACTACAACGTTAAACCCTAATGCAGACTCCGCCGATTCTACTGCTGCTACTGAAGTACCAAATTGACCGTTATCAGCATTGGGACTAGAAAAAGTGTTTTGCAACTCGCCATCCTGATTAAACCAATAGGCAGCACCTTGAACTCCTTGTCCAAGATTATCACCAGGGGCGCCCACGAGTATTTGTGAACCCATCGCGGCTACTGAAATCCCGAACTCCCCGGTGTCTGTAGCGTTTGGACTCGTAAATGTTTCGATTAGATCTCCACTGTTGCTATTAAATAGATAGGCAGCACCTCCAGTTATGATATTGCCTTCTACCCCTATATTGTCTCCAGGTGCTCCCACTAGCACATTTGAATCCACCCCAGCGACTGAATAGCCAAATCGACCGTTATTGGTGGGCGAACCCGTAGGATTAGGGCTGAAGAAGTCGTGCAGTCGAGTCCCCGTATTGCCCTCGAATAAATAAGCCGCACCTGTATCTGTTCCTTGGGTATCATCTCCTGGAGAGCCGACCAAAACATTTGACCCCACGGCGGCGACGGAATAGCCGAAGCCGAATTGAGTGTTACCTTCAGCTATCGAGGAATTTGGGTTGTCGAATGATCGCTGTAGTATCCCATCCCGATCAAATAAATAAACCCTTCCGTTGTTGTTGTTTTCTCCCGGCGCACCAACAATAACCTTGTCTGATTCCATCCCAGCTACAGCAAAACCGAATCGACCATTTGCTGTTGAATTGGGACTCAAGAATTGTTTTATCTCTTCTCCAGTAGTCCCATCAAACAAATAAGTAATACCTACGTCGTTCTGCCCGCCTTCGTCATATCCCGGATCACCTACGAGTACGTCTGAACCTAGCGCCGCAACTGAATAACCAAACTGATTTTCTGTTGATGAAGTCGTCGGATTAAAGCGTATTGCTAAGGGTGAATTGGCGTCTCCAATCGTGATATTTTTAGGATCAAGCAGTAACGCACCCGGTTGACCGTTAAATGCTCCAGCATCAGCATGACCCGTAAAAATCAGCAACTCTTTGCCAGAAACTTCAATAAATCCCCCATCTCCCGCTTCCGTTCCACCACGGGCGCTTATCGTCCCATAAAAGCCCGTAACTCCATCTGCCCAAGCAAACACCTCACCGCCTGTCCCCTGTAGCCCAGCATCAGCCGTAATCAGCGAGTTTTCACTGATTAGGGTTTGAGACGCATTAAACGTACCTTGACCTTGATAGTCACCACCCAGTCGTACTGTTCCGCCGCCATACATCCCAGAAGCGTTAATTGTGGCATCAAATACACCCACTTTGTTGCCAAACACATTCACCGACTGGGAATCGACAGTGGGAGACTCATGAGACACATCCAGAGTGCCAGAGGCGATCGCAACCCCGGCGTCTGCGGGTACAGTGATACCAGACTCCTGAAGCTGTACTTGACCTGTATCCGTAACGGTTAATCCCGTCTCTACGCTTTCCTCTGTACCCGTCAGCAGCGTTGGTAAATCCAAGGGATCAATTGCCTCTATCTCCCCATTCTCATTGGTAGATGGTACAATTTCTAAACTTAATAATTGTCCCGGTTGACTGATCCGTACCCGATTGGATTCCGGTACAGCCGCCATTGTAATGGTGCCGCCCGGTGCAGTCAGTTGCCCGGTATTAATCGTATTTCCCGCCAGTAGGGTTAAATTATGCCCTTCTGATACGGCTAGATTGCCAGCATTAATTAGGGTTGCGGGTTGAGCTAAATCAAAGGCAAACTGATTGGGATTACCGATTAACGTTTGATAGTTATTTTCACTAAAGACATTGAACCACTGATCTCCCGCAAAACCAATTCCTGTCGCGGTTGTAGCTGTAAACGACGCGGGGACATTTAAACTGGCATTCGCCCCAAATACAATCCCCGCCGGATTCATTAAAAATAAATTCGAGTTGCCCCCGGTAACTTGAATCAAACCATTAATAATTGAAGCTTCCCCACTAACTACCCGCCCCAAGATATTGCGAATTTCAGGATTAGAAATAAAATTGGCAATTTCACCAGCGGAAAGACCAAAGTCTTGGAAACTGTGAAAGAGATTTTCCCTATCTCCGGAAAGTGTGCCACCGTCGATGTTAAATTGGTTACCGTCTTGCTCAACCGTGGTCCCTAACTCATCACCTGCCCCAGTAACGGACTGAGCCATGATTAGACTTGGGGGGTTGATCTGTGTGGCTTCCTTGGTTACAATAGAATCTTTAGCAAAAGTATTCTGAGTAACTGAAGTGTTTGTTAATAGAGAGCTAGGCTTAAACTGAGGAACAATCGGTACGTCTGTTTTATCCACCTTGAGAGGGATTGAAGTCGCCTGAGTTGGCTGTATGCTGGTAACACCCAAAAAAGGTAAAGTAGCCAACAGCAGAATTGCTCCTTTCATTGCAGAATTAATCATAGGGGCTACAAAACTCCGTGGAATAGATAGAACTGATGTATAGGACTTGACAGACAGGATTCCACTCAACCCTAAATAAGGCAAGTCCAAATTAGAAGCCGCACCGAATCCCAATACGATTACTCAGCTATCAAATGATACGTTGAATTTTAAAGAGACACCAAAACTATTGCGGTTGAATTATCGTCGAAAGTATCTGAATAATCAATCTGGATGATATCACTCCCCTTTCCAGGGTTAAGTTATCTGTTATTGGTTTTAGCTATGGTGAACCTAGGCATGAGTTCAATACCATGCCTATCAAAGAAATTCAGAAGCCGGAATTCCTTTGCCGAGATGACTCAATTAGGGTTAGCCACCAACCTATATTCTCCAATGACAACAAAATACTAAACCCTTGGGCAAGAAAGCCACAGTATTTAGTGATACACCACCTAGTACTTGAGAAAATATCCAATCTACTTCTTTATAGCACACTGGTTTAAGGGTCAGGCGGCTATCGAATTAAAATTAGGGGCGATAAGCTGTTTCTGGTAGATGAGAACAGCCAAAGTGCAAAAATGAGGGACTGATCGAACGAGATAGTGTAGCGGGGTCTTACAGGCTCGAATCAAGTCGCTGATATCTCGTGTTTAACGTGGAATTAGGAACATCCAGTAGAGATAGCGGTTTTTGGCGACGATGGAAGACAAGCAACCTTCGTTAGAGGACAGGGTAATTGATAATTCTCAATTGAGAACCACTATGCCAATGTGGGAATCACTGAGCCAAAGCACTACAGCATTCAGTAATGGGTTTGGATGCGATCGCGTCGAGTTCAATATCCTCTAACAAGTTACTCCAATCCATCGCCAGGGCGTAATTGGCTGTCTGAGTACGGCGAAGATTGCCGATCAGGGTGAGAGGGTCAAACCAAATCCCATTTCGGGCTAAAACAACGGCGCGATCGCGGGGAGTTAACGCCCGATTCAATCCTTGTTGGAGTTCAGCCGTTACGGGAACACGTTGGATGGAACCTCTAACTCGGACTCGTCGGGGATCAGTGCGAACAATCGCTGCTTGGGGATCTTCACAGTAAACGGTAAAAATCCAGTTGTAGTATTGGTTTTCCTTTAGCGCGGGTAGGGTTGGCGGTAAAGAGATACTAATCACACCGGGTAGGGCATTCGTCACAGGATAGGTGGTTTCGTACACTTTCTCACCCTGATCACTCCAGAGGGCAAATTTCATCGAGTCGAATGTATTCGCGCCATCAGGAATATAGAACCAGAAGGTGGGATGTTCCTCTACCGTTAATCCCACATTGGTATCGGGAATCAGGGCGAACAGAGATTCTCCAGATTGACTTCCCCCACACAAACTCCGACTCGCGCCACCCGTGCGATTACCGGAACGGGGGCTTCCCCGACCCGAGAGATCCAGATTAAACTCAAGCATATCTTGCAGCGAGGGAGTATTACTCGCTGAGTTGGTCGGTTGAGAGTGAGTCGGAATCGGACTAACCAGACAACCAACCACGACTGATGCGATCGCCACAACACGTTTAATCGGTTGAGGCGATATAGGTATCCTAGTCATGACTTAGTAAAGTCTATAGATTTAGACACTTACATAGTACAAGTGGCAGTGTCTTAATCCGGATTTATGATAGAAAAACGGGTAATTATAGTAGTTGGGGGACTAGATATAAACTCAAGTTGCCAACTTGCTGATTTTTATAATGATTTCAAAATTGGCAATTTACACGGCTTTTCACCGCTTTTCTGGCTTTTGGGTTATGTTTGCCAACCTAATCGAGAGCTTACAGGCTTTTTGTAGCTGTAGCGACTTCTCGCGCCTGCAAGCCTAACTAGCCTTAACCCGATTCGGCTTAAGGCTTAACTGATTAGGGATTAGAGATATTTTTCTAGAGTGTTTGCTAGCGTCGTTTTCGGAACTGCACCCACAACCATATCAACTCGTTGTCCTCCTTTAAAAATCATTAAGGTGGGAATGCTACGAATCCCATACTGACTGGCTACATTGGGATTTTCGTCAGTGTTGAGCTTCACAACTTTAATCTGACCTTCGTATTGTTGGGCGATTTCATCTACCACAGGGGCGACCATCCGACATGGACCGCACCAAGGTGCCCAAAAATCTACTAAAACGGGAACGTCACTATCTAGGACGTCTTGCTTAAAACTGGCGTCTGTAACTGCTACGGCTGTTGACATGCCTGGAAATCCTTGCGTGTAACTATTTTCTATGTGTCTTGGGATATTTTACCACAGAGAAAACTGAGCGTTCCCCTGCAAAAAAAGTATATATTTAGACATAAATCGTCACATTTAATCGATTAACATGTTAAAATGTCGTGACATTAGAGCTTAACGCTGAAAAAGGAACCGCCCGAACATAGTCCGGGCGGAGTGTGGTGTGAGGAGTGAACGGAAACATGCGTCTCCGCTTTTTCTATGTTAACTTACATCAGTGGGGTTTGGGGCAGTTTGTCAACCCCAAACATTTTATTTACCCATTCCCAACTGTTGCGCTTTCTGGTAAACTTTCCCTTCGGTGAGCAGGGATGGGGCAATCACGACCTCCACTTGCTGCATTTCTTTCAGGTCTTTAGCGCCCAAAGTTCCCATACTGGTTTTCAGCGCACCTAAAAGATTGTGAGTGCCATCATCCAGTTGGGCAGGTCCAATCAGAATTTCCTGTAATGTTCCCGTACTCCCAACTTGGATGCGCGTTCCTCGTGGCAGAACTGGGCTAGGCGTTGCCATTCCCCAGTGAAATCCGCGTCCTGGGGCTTCTTTGGCACGAGCCAGAGGAGAACCAATCATCACCGCATCTGCGCCACAAGCGATACATTTACAGATATCTCCCCCAGTAATTAGCCCACCATCAGCAATAACTGGCACATAATTACCCGTCTCTTGATGATAATCATCACGGGCTGCTGCACAATCCGCCACCGCCGTCGCCTGGGGGACTCCCACACCCAGAACGCCCCGCGAGGTACAAGCGGCACCCGGACCAATTCCCACTAATATCGCTGCTGCACCTGCTTTCATTAAATTCAGGGCAACTTCGTAGGTGACACAATTGCCCAAAACCACGGGCATTGGCATATCCTGGCAGAACTGGGCTAAATCTAGAGGAGTAACTGACTCGGGTGACAGGTGAGCCGTGGACACCACAGTGGCTTGTATGAAGAATAAATCAGCACCCGCTGAGGCGACAATTTCACCGTATTTCATCGCGCCTGCTGGTGTAGCACTCACCGCCGCAATCCCACCTTGGTCTTTAATTTCCTGAATTCGCTGGCTGATTAATTCCGGTTTAATCGGTTCGGCGTACAACTCCTGCATCAGATTAACGAATTCTGATTTACCCACGGAGGTGATTCGCTCTAATATCGGAGCAGGGTCAGCATAACGGGTTTGAATGCCTTCGAGGTTTAAAACCCCTAGCGCTCCCATCTCAGATAGGAGAACTGCCATTCGCACATCAATCACGCCGTCCATCGCACTGGCAATGATCGGAATTTCTCGTTCGATGCTCCCCAAACGCCAACGGGTGTCTGCCAAATTAGGGTCTAGCGTCCGTTGTCCGGGGACTAATGCGATTTCATCGATGCCATAAGCTCTGCGAGCTGTCTTACCTCGCCCAATTTGAATATCCACGCTTCTCTATTCGTTCCCAAGACTATTTAAGCTAGGGTATCAAATTTTGTTCTTTGTCATTGGTCATTGGTCATTTGTCATTTGTTAGGGAACAGGGAACAGGGAACAGGGAACAGGGAACAGGGAACAGGGAACAGGGAACAGGGAATTCTAGAAAGCTCATCTTCTTATGTCTCCTCTGATCCCCTAGAAGGGCGGGTTTAGTCAAGTTATCGGTTTGTGGCAAAACGTTATCAGTAAAACCCGCCCCTACAGTCCTGCTCCTGGAGCTACTCTGCCTCAATTATGACGGGTTCTGGGGTCTTCGCGATCGCTCTTTGACCCAGATGTCCGATGCGGTGGCGTGGAACCCTCATCACTCTTAACCTGAGAGGGTTCGACCAGTTTCGCGGCTGAGGACGAGGGTTGTCGTTGTCCGGGAGATTTGGATGGGGGCGGTGGTGGCGGGGTTTGTCGTTTGACTAAGGCGGGCGTCTCGGATTCGGCTGAAGACTCTGACGGCTTCGGATTGCCATTTTCTCCCGTTTGAGTCGGATTATTCCGCACCAACTGACTTACTTGACCAATTAACGTGCCTAGTTTCCCTTCATCCAAAAGCGTATTAATTAACGACAAGCCACTGGTTGAGAGTAAGAGTTTGTTAATATCACCCATGCCATTACCCTTACCATTGCCATTACTGCCATTCATCCCAGGAAACGCAAAAATTCGGGTATCACCTAAAATTCCCGGTTGTGGTGCTAAGGCTTTGGCGATTTCTGGCAGTTTATCGACTAAATCGGGCCAAATTGTGGTCAGTACTTGGGCGCTTAACTTGGAGTCACTTAAGGTATTCTCGGCTTCAATGATTGCCCGTTTTCCTTCGGCTTCAGCTAAGGCTTTATCCCGATTCGCTTGGGCTAAGGTGCGGATGGATTCGGCTTCTAATTCTGCCGCTTGACGGGCAATTTCGGCTTGACGACGACGACGGAAAACATCGATTTCGACAACGTTTTGGTCAGCAATTCGTCGTTTTTCTGCCTCTTGTTCTGCTGAAATTAGGGATAAGCGTTTTTCCCGTTCCGCTTTTTCAATCTCTGTCGCCGTAACCACACCGGATTCCGCTTGGGCGCGTTCGGCTTCAGCGGCAAAGCGTTCTCGTTCTTTATTGGCAATAGCAACCGCCGCTTCCTGTTTTGCCACTTTTGACAAACGTTCGGCTTCAGCTACCCGGACTTGGGCTTCTAGGCGGGAGGAATCGACGGTTTGCTGACGGGTAATTTCGGCGATTTCGGCTTCCTGTTTTTGGGTGGTTTGGGCGACTTTTAGCTGTTTACTCCGTTCTTCTAGGGCAATATCAGCCTGAATTTGGTTTTCTTGAACCGAGAGTTTGCGGCGAATTTCTTCTTCTTCAACGGACTTATCTTGTAAAATTTTTGTCCGTTGTATGGCGGCGGCTTCTCGGTCTTTGGCTTCTTGAATTTCTCGTTGTCGCTGGGATTTTAGGGATTCAACTTCGAGTTGTTGTCCTAGAGTGGCGTCTTCTTTTTCTCTGGCGATTCGCAGGGATTGCTTCTGGGCATCGAGTTCCTGCTGTTCAATTCTGACCTGGGTACTCAGTTCAACCTCCCGTTTTTGTTGAATGGAGCGTTGAATGGTTTCGGTTCGCAGGCGGACTCCTTGGGCGTCGAAGAAGTTATTGGTATCGTAGGTATCGCTTTCTTCGATTTCAGAAATGGCGATATTATTTAGGGTTAATCCGACTTTTTTTAGGTCAGGTTGAATCAGGTTTAAAACTTCATCCGCAAACCCTAATTTATCAGAATCAATTTCGGCTAAACTCTTCTTCTTCGCCGAGGCGCGAATGGCATCATCTGCCCGTTTTTCGAGGGCTTCTTTAATATCTTCCGTGGAAACTCGTCCTTGTTTGGAGAGTCGGGCAGCAGCGGTTAACACGTCGTCTTTATCGGCGTTAATACAGACATAAAAAGTTGCCCGCATATTTGCCCGCAGGTAGTCTTGAGTGCGAACGGCTAAGTTTCCGGTGCGTTCCACATCAATAGAAATTTCCCGTAAAGGGACACGAGTGAGTTCATGGAAACCGGGCCACACGGCACAACCGCCATACAAAATGACTTTTTTCTGTTTAACAAAAAAGCCACCGGTTCTGACAAAGGCTTCGTTATTGGGAGTGATTTTGTAAACCAGTTTGTATGCCCATAACGTGGCAATGAGTCCTAAAATGATTGCCCCAATCACACCGGGGAACAGGAGGATACCACTGGGTAACTGTGCCAGGGTAGATGATACGGGAACAGGCTGGGACGTTGATGTCGTAGATGATTGTGACATGGTAGTTTGCGCTCTAAATCTATATGTTGTATTGAAGCCTGAAATTTATACACATTTAGAGGTTGTGTAAAAAGAATCACAGTTTGCCTGAACGGAATAGAAATGGTTGTGTATGCAGAGGTTACTGTGAATCTTTTGGGGATGAATTAGACAACCACTGTTGTTGATCAGAACTATCTTTAGTAACCACCCGATAGCTTTCCGGTTGTCGGTCAATGACTAAGACGTGATTGCCCCGATTGGGAATAACTTTTGCCCATTTCGGTAGAGTGGCATTAATGGTTACCAGATTGCCACTGGGATCAATCACATCCACTTGACCGATTTTGCCTTGACTTTCTAGGGGAATTGAACTAGAACTGACGCTACCCTGACACCCAATTAAGCGATCGCCACTGGCATCTTCTCCAAATGTGGCAAAAATTTTGCCTAAAGGTCGAGAAATTAAGCCACCACTAAATACACTCAGGAGTAGGGAAGCACCAGCGACGACACCACCGAAGAATCCCGTGGGAATCGTACCCGTGAGATTTCCGATCGCCACATTAATCATCCAGCCGAATGCTCCTACCAGACAACAGTCAGTGGCAAGTAACAAAATTAGGGGAACTTTACCCACACCCAGAAAACTGAACATTGATCCCATGGCAAAATCGCCATCGGCATCCACATCAGCATCCGCATCGGCATCGATATCAAAGTCATCATCCCCGCCACCGGAGACAATGACAACCAGAAACAGGAGGATTCCCATCCCCAGGAAAATCCAGTAGGGCAGGTTAAGCAGGTTGAATAGCATGGATAGAGGTGTAGCGGGACGCTCTATTAACGGATATTCTCAGACTAGCGAGGAATGGACAAAATGGCTTCACCCCGCTAAGATACTTAATGTTTTGCTCGCCGAAAAGAATTCCTGGCGAAAGAGACACATAAGGATGAGATAGGCTATAATCCTTTATTGTAGAGACGCGCCATGGCGCGTTCGTTGTGCGGCGGCATAGCCAAGCGGTAAGGCAGGGGCCTGCAAAGCCTTTATCCCCAGTTCGAATCTGGGTGCCGCCTTTTTAGATCCCCCTTCCGTCCCCCTTAAAAAGGGGGAGACCAGATGTTGCTTCGCTTCAATCCGGGCGGGTTGATTTTCCCCCTCATCCCCTAACCCCTTCTTCCACCGTGGGGATACTGCTGACGAATTGGAAAAACCTAACCCCCCAACCCCCCTCGTTCCCCCCGGCAAGGCAGGGCTAATTCCGCAGTGATGAGAGAAAATTAGGGCGACCAGGATTAATTAGGGTCTGCTGAATAAGTGTTTTGGTGGGGTAAGGAGCAGGGGAAGTAGGGGGAGCTGGGGGAGCAATGATACATTTTCCCACTCTAGCGGTGCAAGGGTATGAAATACATAATCATTGCCACTTTCGGTAATTAACTGTACAGTTTTTTTTTGCAACGTAAGGAATCCAAAGTAAAAACGACTCCTTCTATGTCTAAAGTGGCTAGAAGATTTTGCACAACAGCAATTTCACTACCTTGTTTGTTGTGAAATTGTTGGAGAGCAAGGGGAACTCCTTGTTGAGCGCTGAATACCGAAACTACATTAATAAAATCTTGATAAGCTTGGTCGTCATTACTGACAGTAGCTCTACTGCTTTTACCATCAACTCCTAACCAATCTTGTTCTCCCTTAGGAAGGCTACTATGTACCCAATCATTAAAAATCTTAGCTAAATCCGTAAAATTGGTTCAACTAGGATAAGTAGGTGGACACAATAAAAGGTAACGGTAGAGTCGTCATTTGTCTTTATTTTTGTTTGGTGTTTGGGTTACAGTGTGTATGATAAAATGATTGGGCTGGGTTCTTTTCGTTTGATAGGCTAAAGCCATTACTACGAACGACAAATGACAAAGCTATTTGGTTGGGTCATAGCATTCTGATAGGCTAAGGTTCCCTAGGGATTAAAACCCCAGGATAACGCTCTTATGTCACTTTCGGAAGAGCGAAGCCTGAAACCCTTCCTATGATAGAGCTTTACCTAGACTTGCATAGGTCTTATGTAACGGATTGTTCCATTCTATGCAAAAATAAGTCCCGTAGTTCTGTCGTTGTCTCACTCTAAAGGAACTCGATTGTGAATCAATCCCCCAATGAAGGCACAAAAACCTTTTTGTATATTATTGGCATTGCCCTGGGTGTGGGTCTGTTACTCGCAGCATTTGTTTTGCTACTCACGGGACTCGGTGTAATTCAGCAAATTCCATCGGCTGTCGTCTGGGCGATCGTTCTCTTTTCCATTGGTATCGGTATCCTCAGCGGTCTCACGATCCGACGGTAAATTAAGTAGGTTGGTGGAAATCAACCGAACTCTCTGACGTTCTGTCACTATTCCTGAAACCTTCATGAATGAAAAATGACGTAGCTTGCTTCTTGCGATAGCAAGTTCCCCGCCGTAGTTTTAATTTTGTTCGACTACTTATATTATGAGTCCACCTCCCCCATCTGATACCCTAATTTATGCTTATATTTTTTCCATTTCTGTCGCTGTTACGATTGTGGTTTATATTTTTAGAGGTGTAGGTATCCTCAGCTTTATTCCCGGCGGTATTTTGTGGCTATTAATTTTACTGTCTATTGCCACAGGGATTATTTACGGGGTGCAGAAAACCAAGCGCTACTAATACGCAATCAGGGTTAACGCTGCCTATCTGGGTAAGGTTAATCCATTCCCCAGACGCAAATAGTTCGATCCTGACTACTACTAACAATGAGTGGCACATCAGAAGTCATGGCAAGGGATACAATTGCACCGCGATGTCCGGTTAAGCTATGCAATAAAATTCCTGTGGGTAAATGCCAGAATCGAATTGTCTCATCCCAACTGCAACTCACTAGCGTTTGTCCATCCTGACTCATCGCTAACCCTTTGATCTCACCCCAATGTCCGGTTAGAGTATTTAAGAGTTTTCCAGTGGGAAGATGCCAGAGTTTAATTGTTTTATCCTGACTCCCACTCGCGAGAATTTCTCCATCAGGATGAATCGCGATCGCATTCACCCAATGGCTGTGTCCGGTGAGACTATACTGGAGGTGTTGCGTTTGCCAATTCCAGCCGTTCAGGGTATTATCAATACTGCTACTGATTAAGGTTTGACCATCGGCGGTAAAAGTGAGGGCGGTAATCGCCTCTGTATGTCCTGCGATCGCACTTATCTTTTCTTCAGCCTGAATATCCCACAGGGTAATCGTTCCATCCTGACTTCCACTGGCAAGAATCTGTCCCTCTGGATGCAGGGCAATGGTATAGATCTTACTCCCCTGTTCGCTAAACGTAGCTATCAGTCTATCGCTGGCTAATCGATTTTGTTGGGATACTCCGGCTAAATTCCACAGCTTAATTGTACTATCCCAACTACCACTAATTAACATTGGCTGATCAGGATGAAACGCCACCGCCGACACCGAACTCCTATGTCCTGTTAGAGTACAAAGAATCTTGCCTGTGTATAGCGATCGCACTTTAATGGTTCTATCTGTTGCTCCGCTTATCAGCAACTGTTGATCCGAACTTATTGCCAAGGCATACGCCGTAGAATGAGCAGTAGAATAGCGATAAAGACATTGGAGACACTGATAAGGATTATACTCCATTAAACGCGGCAACAACTGGGGATGATCAATTCCCCGAAGTTGCGAATAGGCGGTATATCGCACTTGCCAGTGATCATCGTTCAGGGCGTCTAATACTACAGAGACTCCCGCCTTACCATACGTCAGACTCTGCTTAACCGCCGCCACACGTTGACTCACCAGGGGACTGTGCAAACGACGCTGAACACCGACCAAACCGCCTAAAACGGCTGCATTAGCCGGGAGTGGCAATTGACCCGTTCCTAATACAGCATCATCCTGTCTCGGCTGATGGGGATGAGATACCATTGATCATGACCTATGTCCTACCGAATTATTGTAATACAACTGTAGTATTAGGGAGTGCGATCGCACCATTCGTTCGTAGTCAGCGCTTTAGCGCCTCCGGAATCCTGAGTTGAGGTGGGTTTAGTTACATCTGAGTAAAAAAGTGGGGATCGTCATTTGTCATTCGTCATTCGTCATTCGTCATTTGTCATACTCAAAACTTTTTTATCTGCAACATTTGATTTCCGCCTTGTTGAAACTCATAAGCAACCTGCTTAATTTCCACATTATATCTCTGTGCATTTAACTCCCTGATTACAGGGGATACATGGGGAGATACATCTCCCGAAATATCTACCAGCGGAAAAATTCTCACCTCATTTGCCACACGACACAATTCCTGAATCGAAAGCAGGTGAAACGCTTGAGACAATAAGTCAGAATAGCTAAACAGGAAGTGAGAACAAACCGCTAAACTAAATTGACGGGTTGTAAATGGTAAACTAGGCAACTCAGCATTAATATAGCGTCCTTGTTCAATTCCTATCGATAAATCGTCGATAAATTCTTCCATGGCTGACAGGCGAATTTCTCCCAGTTCTTCGGGTGATCCAATTGTTTGCCACACATAGTTATCACGATTCGCTTTCACCCCATCAATCACCCTTGGATATACCTCTTGAATGCGTCTTTTGATATCAGTTGCCGAAAACTGATAGATAGGGTCACAGGAGATAACATTATATCCTTGGCGCGTCATCTCCGCATTAAAGCTAGCCGGTCCCCCTGCACAATCGAGTAGGGTTAATCTAAGTTCATCGGGTTGCAGGTCAAACATTCTGACATATTCGTCTAGCGAACGCCCCCAAGGAATAACGGTTTCGAGTTTAAATCCCATTTTTATTTCTCTGATAACTAGGAACCACGAAGGATAAAATACAATTTTAACTTCACCGTTGATTTAAACGATAGGCTTAGTTTTATAAGTTTCTATAAAGATAGTTAAATCAACTTGTCACTCTGCCCAGTTACTCGTTATAGTAAAGCCGCTCTCTTAGACGTTTGTTAAATTTAGCATCTTAACATGGGGTATCTACTGGGCTACACCTATATCGAAGGCAATACCGATGTCTCAATTGCAGCACCCTTCCTCACCGAGTTCAGGAAAAGAACCTTGGCTAGCGGCTAACTTATCCCTATTTTTTCCCGGAATTGGTCAGCTTTATACGGGAAAGCTGATCAGAGGGTACAGTTTAATTATCACTCAAGTCGGGTTATATGCTTTAAGTGCATGGTTGATTTTAAGTCAAATCGGCAATATTTTCATCGGAGAAATTCTATTAATCGCCACATTCGCATTGAGTATTTGGGGAATATTTGATGCCTATGACTGTGCCAAGAAAGCTAATCCACCGAGTTTTGAGAAACTCAGAACCAGTCGAAAAGATCCATGGCTGGCTGTCTTTCTCTCGCGCCTTGTCCCTGGTGCGGGTCACCTCTATATTAACCGTCTGTGGTTGAGTGTTCTATTCTTTACTTTTTTTATTACCTCGTTGCTGGTTCAACTCGTGCCGATACTCCTCAAATCTCTGGTTTTTTATCACGTTTATATCGCCTCAACCGTTCGTCGTGAACGAAATCAGATTCCCATTTTATGTATGGCGCTTGTCTCTATTCTATTTTCTATCATCATTTCTATGCAGATGTTCTTTATTACAACACATATCGCTGATAGTCACGTCATTACCACGAACGAGATGAACCCAACGTTACACAGCGGCGATCGTGTTATTGTGGATAAACAAACCTACCATTTTCGATCCCCCCAACGGCAAGATGTTGTCCTATTTTTACCACCGGAAGCTTTGCAAGATAACCATTTTCGAGAAGCCTTTGTTCAGCGAATTATTGGTTTACCTGGAGAACGGGTAGAGATTCAAAAGGGAATAGTTTATATCAATTCTCAGCCTTTGGAAGAGAACTATCGTCAAGGACGTTCTCAAGACGCCTTTACTCCCATCACCGTTCCCGCCAATTCTTATTTCGTCTTGGGGGATAACCGCAACCACAGCTATGATAGTGAGGATTGGGGGTTTCTTCCCCAACAGAATATTCTGGGAAAGGTAACCAAACGATTTTTCCCTCCCCAACGAATGGGGATCGTTGACTAATCAGGGATAAAAACGGCTACAGTACGGGTAGTATGGTGGATAGGTCGCGGGCATGTAAAGATTGTAGGTAGAGCGGTTGTGCCAAATCGCACTGTTTCAGAAGCATCTTACCCGATAAACCTTGAGAAGCGGCTTAAATGGGCAACTGCCTGGTTAAAGTAAAGGGAGGATCTATACTGATGTCAAATCACCAGGATTTAAATTTTATATTAACACAAATGTTAATGGAAATAGCTCAATGCTTCAAGAAAATTATCCGTGTTGATCGGGTTAATATTTTTTTATTAGACCGATATGACCCAGAGCAATGTCTCGTTTTAACCCCAAACTATTCCCAACCCAAAGAGTTAAGAATTCCAAATACTACGGGGATTAGCGGAATTGCCAATTTGCAGAGTTTTGTAGAAAGCCCGTTTGAATGTCAGTTTTACCGTGAAGAACACGGGATAAAACTACCGCATTACTTTGATTATATCGTTTATAATTTATTATCTCTACCTTTATCTAATAAACAAAAAAACATCATTGCTTTTGTTCAATTACTTAACAAATTAAAACCAGAGGCTAGCCCCGATCAGCCTTTAGAGAAGACGATTGACAATCATGGATTTACTCAAGACGATGAAAGGCGATTTTATCAGGCAAGTGCGTGGATTCGTCCCACCGTAGAGCGATGTCAGGCGCTTTATGCAGAAATTAAAAAACAAGATGTTTTTCTTGGCTTTATTAAAGCTATTCATACGATTAGCCAAGGCGGACTAAACTTTGATGCGATCCGTCAGCTTATTATTCAAGAAGCCAATGAATTAATGAATGCCGATCGCAGTCGCTTATGGCTAATCGATCAGGAACGCCAGGAACTGTGGACAATGGTAGAAACAGAGGAAGGTTCTCCTCACCAGAAGCGTCACGGGATTGGGGTTGGCTTTGTGGGTAAAGTAGCTGAGTCGGGAAAAGCCTTAAATATTCCCTTTGACCTCTATATCTACCCTGGTGTTGATCGGATCAAAAAAAAGGATTGCCATACCGGGTATCGTACCTGTAGTTTACTCTATATGCCCATTTTGACACCGGATAACGAAGTCTTGGGGGTACTGGAGTTAATTAATAAAAAGAAACGGGGATATTTTCCCGCTTATGATCCCGACAGTTGGCCCATTCCACCGGATATCTTTAAAGCAAGTTTTAGTCAAGCCGATCAACAATTAATGGCAGCCTTTGCGCTGCAAGTGGGGATTGCCTTACAAAATTCTCGCCAATTCACGTCGCTAAAACAACAGGAACAGATTCAACGGCTTATTTTAAAGACGCTAGATCATGGCGTGATTTATACCGATGCAACGGGGCGAATTATTACGGTCAACGAAAAAGCGCATCAGCTTCTCAAAAGCGATGAGGGAGATGGGGTGGAAGGGAGTTGGATTGGTGATTTTATTCAGGTAAAAGAGAGTAACTTTGCTCATTTAGTCCAAGGGGCTTTAACAGAACAGCAGGACTATCAAGCTCCTCATACAGTTATTGCCCGTGATCAGGAACAACCGATTGATTTATCGATTCGGTCGATCGCCGAGAACAACGGATCTCATCATTTTTATGGACTCGTCGTCGTTCTCAAAGAAATTAATTCCACGAGTTCCACTCAACTTCCCACCTATCACCAAGTCAGCCAGGAACTCACTCAGGAATTTTTGAGAAAATATGATATCCAGTTATTTGCTCATCCCAATGTGGCGATTTTATGTGCTGATATTCAAGGGTATACCAGCCTGATGGACAACATGGAAGCAGAAACCGTTGTTTCCATGCTCAATCACTATTGTGAACTAATGGTGGAGACTGTCTTGAAGTATCAAGGCACTTTAAATCAATATATTGGTGATGCATTAATTGCTGTCTTTGATACCTCCTTACCTGTAAGCGATCGCGCCTGGTATGCAGTGCAAGCAGCGATAGACATGCGCCAACAGTTAGCCGAGTTTAATCGTAATCATTTGACACCCCAACAGTCAATGCCTCGTCTAGGTATTGGCATTCATGCTGGGAGAATCCATCTGAGTAATGGTTCTCAACCCCCATTGTCTGGGGATATTGTCAACTTTACCTCATTACTCGAACAAGTCAGTCGCGATTATGGCTGCGACATTATTATTAGCGAAACGATTTATCAACATTGTCGCGATCGCGTCTGGGTGCGAGAACTGGATCGCCTCCCGGTGAAGAGTAAACCCCAATCCCTTGCCATATATGAACTGATGGGACTTCGTTCCCGATCCCTTTCGAGTCAGCAAGAACAAATTATTGACCATTATGAAAAGGGGCGTCGCTATTACCTCAACCACCAATTTGCCCTGGCAATTGGTGAATTTTCCCAGGTTTTGGAGATGGATGGTGGTGATAAGGCGGCGAGATTACATATCCAGCGTTGTTTGTATTGGCTAGACTCGCCACCGCCTCCCAATTGGGATGGGGTGTGGACATTAAGTGTTGAGTGTTGATTGTTGATTGTTAATTGTTGATTCTTCACGTCGTTCGAGGAAACCTAGCGCGTGAGGTATGTAGGGGCGGGTTTTACTACTATCGTTTCGCACCTCACCCCAGATGTAACTAAACCCGCCCCGACTCAATCTGTTTCCTGTTCCCTCCCCTGAGTTATTGCATATTTAAGCAAACTCAGCACAATGGGAAGAAAGTCTGGAGGTGCAGTATATGTCCGAAAAAACAAACCGACGCACATTTCTCCTAACGGGTATGGCGGTAGCAGGTGGAATTGTGGGAAGTGCGGCGTGGAAAAAACATCAATCCTCAGCTTCCCAACAGCAGTCAGCGGAAACCCTCGCCATGTCAGTCTCTGGAACCACCACAATGCCGGAACGGATGTTAGGAGATACAGGGGTTTCTGTGCCTATTTTAGGCTTAGGAGGGGCAGGGAAGACACCCTTATCCAAACCGAACCAGGAAGCTGAGGCGTTGGCGATTATTCAACGGGCGTTAGAATTAGGAATCCGTTACTTTGATACGGCGGCGAGTTATGGACCGAGTGAAGATTATCTCGGTAAAATCTTACCAAACTACCGACAGCAGGTATTTCTCGCCAGTAAAAGCGCCGCCCGCGATCGCGATGGGGCGTGGCGGGAGTTGGAGCGATCGCTCAAACGCTTGAATACCGATTATTTGGACTTGTGGCAATTGCACCACGTCTCGTTTCACGAAGAACTCGATACGATTTTTAGTTCAACGGGGGCGGCTAAAGCGATCGAAGAAGCCAAAGCCCAAAACTTGATTAAATACTCTGGGATTACTGGACACCACGAACCCGATGTGATTGCGGCTGGATTGCAGCGTTATCCCTTTGATACTACTCTGGTCTGTATTAATGCGGCGGATAAACATCACCCCCGTCCCTTTATTCCCACCGTTTTACCCGTGGCGCGAAAGCAAAAGGTGGGTGTGATTGCCATGAAAGTCCCGGCTTATGGGCGGTTGTTTAAATCCGGTGCTTTAGACGGGATGCACCAGGCGCTGGGATATACTCTCTCTCAATCCGGGGTTCACTGTGCGGTAATTGCGGCGGAAAATGTGCCACAGTTAGAGTCAAATGTGGAAGTCGCCAGCCGTTTTCAGCCATTGGATGAGATGGAATTGGCGGCGATTGAACAGCGCACGGCGGCGAGTTGGCAGACAAATACATTTTTTAGGGCGTGGACTTAACATCTTCTTCTTGTTGACGTAGCCACTCCGAATCATTCGCCTTTGTCGTATAGTTCCACATCAGTTCCCGATCTTGCCAAACTTTAGCTGGGATCAGGATTTGTCCATTCTCTTCGCGATAAGGAACACTATAGAAATCAAAGACTCGCTTGATATTTTCCTGGTGTTCTGGGTTAACAGCCGCATCGGAAACCACTAACTCATCTTGCGAGCGAATAACTGGGCGATAGGGAACATACTGATTACTCATGCAAGCGACTGTCAAGGTTAATAAAACCAGGGAGATTGACCAATTCAAAATCACGTTTTGCATGATTATATTGCAGTTTCCAAGCTAATGTGATACATCCAAGTGTAGGGGCGCAAGGTGTCTATAATACGGTCAAGTATTCCCAGAAACCGGGTTTTTCGTGAGAATGACAACGCCATACCAACCTTTCACCCAAAGAAACCCGGTTTCTTGACCGATGTCCTATGCAGTCAAAGTAACATTTTGTAAACAAAGTCAATGTTCTGCGTAAAATTAACTCTCTTCTGGCGAGTAATGAGTAGAATCTGTTTTTGTCAGACAAAATCATGAAAATCAATACGCTAATGCTGGGATTTTGGACGCCACTAATTTTTATTCGCGAAGGCTCACCAGCACAAGCAGGAGAGGAACTCATCCGCTGCCCTTCCCTTACCTAGTGATCTGTAACGAATCCTAAGAGCCAACTATTCCGAAATCCCCGAAAAAAATTTTGTTGTCAGTTGAGTCGTTGCGATTAGAACCCGGTGCTTGACCAAAAATTGGAACAACAACTACCCGCCTGGAGTCATAAGTCTTTCTACCTAGTCAGCCGCAGGTTTGGTGATTTCTTGATCAACCTTCCGACACTTTTGCTATGATGTAATGCTTTCAGCTCATCGATGACTTCTACACATCTGTGTAGGAGTCTCTTGTACCCGTGAATTTTTCTACACAGTCAACCCATTTGACGAAACAAGGCACATAATATAATCTTTAGCCAGACTGGATATGACTCAGCAATTTAATCACGCTCTTCTTCCTGAAGACCCAATAAAACGCTGTCTCAAGGGAGATTGTCTGGTTTGTGGGCAACTTCTGAGCCACTTGGAACATCAACGGAGAATTGAAAGAATTGCCCGTAAAAATACGAGAGGTACGGCTGTTTCCTGGGAAGATGCTGCCCAAACTGCCCATGCTAAAGTATTTCAAGCTGTAATGGCGGGAAAGTTCCGCCAAGGGGATGTCCAAGACTTCTACCACTGGGCGGCAATGGTGGCACGTTTTGCGATTATTGACTTGGTGCGTAAGGAAAAACGACAAAACTGTATCAGTTTAGACCAAACCATTCCGGGAACGGATTTGCCTTTATTGGAAACGATACAGGATAAGTTGGATTTGTTGGATACTGTAGAACGTGCAGATTTAGTTAGCCGCGCCATTGATGCGATTTCCGTGCTGGATAAACGTCATCCTAATCGGGGTTATCAAAAACTCTGGTATGGTAAAGTACAAGGCAAAACTCAAGTCCAACTGGCTGCTGATTTGGGCTTAAAAACTCAAGGTGCTGTCTCAAAACGTTGGCGCGAGTTATTAGAATACCTTGCTGAAGAGTTAGGATTGATGAAACCTGCAACGGTTCAATCTGAAATCGAAGCGACAAGCCGTCAAAAGGTTCAGCGAGTGCGCTCAACTCAAGGTTGGTAAGGAGCGTCATTTATCATTTGTCATCCCTCATTGGTGAGGGTTTGAGGGAAGTTTAAACAATCATAAGTCGATGAGGTGTATCCATCCGGGCTAGCGATTTGAAGAGTCAACGAGAGTAGGTTGGGTTGAGGAAGGAAACCCAACGAGAGCAAGTTAGCATGACCATTATGTCAAAGCTAATAGGCTCCCTATCTATCCGGGCTAACGATTTGAAGTTTTGGTAAAGTTGATCAATTTTTATACGCCGTTTGGTGAAATTTAGAGTAGGCTAGGTTTCAGGTGATTTGCTTTCTCATCAGAGCAGAGTACGGTATTGTCTGGAGCTAGAATCAAATGCGTATAAACTATAATGAATACAGGTTTCCTAAAGGTTCAACATTAAACCAGCAACCCCCTCAACCTGGAGAAATCTGGGAGGTTAATCGCTCGGTGTATAGTCCTCTAGAGTTTTCTCCACAGGAGCAACAGCATCTATTTCCTGATTCCGCACGAAGGTTTCTGGCGGGGAATTCGCCATCGCGCTATGTGATGATTGTGAAGGAACCTGAATCGCCTGTCGCCGCAGAGGAGTGGCAAGTTGTTTCCGTCATGGTTCTTTCTCTGAACACGGATTTTCTGAGTTCTGTTGATCTGCTGATTCCCGCTACTGTGTCTGGCATTAGACAAGATTTGCTCGCTCAAACTTGGCATGTACTGCCAATGTTAACCTGTAATTTGTCTCATCCCATTGGCAAACGGTTGTCTAGAGAGATTTATGACGTATTGCTGAATGTGGGAGATTACTATCATGGTTTAATTGATCAACCACCATCGGCGTCAGAAATTGAGTTATGTGGATTAAAGATAGGAAAGGGATTCCCTGAACAAAAGCCAGAAATTCAGGTGTTTCACCAACAAGAGGAAGCCTGGAGTTCTGTTTTAAATGTGCCAGTCGCGGCTTATAATGTCTATCTAAAGACGATGAATTTGACAGCAGCGATAGTAGAGAATGCGGTGCAAATTGAGCAAGAGTTAATTGAATCGGGTGCAAACGTCTGGGTTCAATCTCAGCCAAATTTCCATCGGGAAAACTGGCAAACTCCCGGGGGTGACAGGGCGGTTAAAAAGTAGGTAGAAGGGATTCAGGTCTAGCTGTAGCGTTTTACAGAGAGTGTTACAGCAGTTTACTTTGCTATGCGGTACATTGTCGATCCCCCTAAATCCCCATGGAACAAAACGCGAAGCATCCTTTGGTCTCCCCCTTTTTAAGGGGGACGGAAGGGGGATCTGAAGGGGGACTTTGATCTACTGTACTTTATTACAGCGCTTTGCGCTGTATATTTAAGTTGGGCGAGGATTCTAAACCCATACTAAGCTGTTCGGCATTTAAACCTTAATGTCAATAATGGCGAAAGCCGTGTAGTGCGAGCATCTTGCTCGCTACCCATTCCCAATTTAAATGCATGACAGCTTAGCTATGCTTCAACTTTTACTCCTCTCCAAAAGGCAACATAGCCCTCAAAATTTTTCGCCTTCTCTTTTGCTTGAGGATAGTACCAGGCTGCATCTTTATTCTGTTGCCCATCAACTTCGATGGTGTAGTAATTGGCTTGACCCTTCCAGGGACAGCTGGTATGGGTACTGCTTTCCTTGAAATACTCCTGGTTGATTGAGTCTGGGGGAAAATAATAGTTTCCTTCGACAATCTGACAGTTGTTGCTCTCGGCGAGAACCGTGTCGTTCCAGATAGCTTTAGGCATTGTTACGTTTCTTCATAAACTCTCCAATTCTCATTATGAGGTAAAGGAGCAGGGGAGTGGGGGACTCAGCCAAAAATTTCCGCCAGTTTTTACCAAGGATTCCCCACGACAGTGAAAGATGCCCAATAATACGGATGGGTTAAATCTTGTGATTGGGGCAATTCAGAGGGTAACAAAATCGTTCCCGCAGACGTAATCAGTTGACCATTTTCCAGTTTAGTTTGCCCCTTAAGCATATCGATTTGCACCTGTCGTAAGGCTTCTGCTTTAATGGGAGCCGTTCTTAAGTGATCATAAAATTGGGTCATTAGTGCCAATGTACCTTCATCGCTGACATACCACAAACTGGCTAAGGTTGATTTGACTCCCGCTTGCACCGCTAATCCGGCAAAGCCTAATTCGGCGTTTTCATCCCCTAATGCAGTACGACAAGCACTGAGTACCAGTAATTCTACAGGAGGATCATTCCATCCTAATTCTGGCAATTGATCAAGGCGTAGCTTACTATTCCATAACTGGATGTAGGAATTGCTGATCGCACCGGGACGAAAATCGGCATGGGTGGCGAGGTGAATAATCCCAAAGGGTTGTTTTTTCCGTTGGGCTTTCAGATTATCTAGAGTAAAGCCTTCATCTAGGAAAAATTGACCTTGCCATAGTTTCTGGGTAATCGCTTCTAATTCCACGGGAACGGCGGGTAACGGCTTTTTATCGCTAAATCGTTCTGCCCCCATTGCCAAAACTTGGGTATCTTGCACACTTTGGTAGCGAGTATCAGTAAGGCTTAAACTGGGCATAATTCCTACACTATAATTCTCGATCAAGAATTGTTGTTCATTGTGTAGGGCGGCTACGGGAATGGAACGTAAACCCCTGTCCATCACAAACACCAAGTTTTGAATGCCTTGGGCTTGTAAGTCAGCTTCTAATGGCGTAATTAACCAGTCGTAGAGTTGTTTTCCTGGGGCTAAGTAACCCTTAGTATCTCGGACATTGGTTACACTTCGTTGAAACTGTTGCGCTACTTGTAAAACTTCAGCGCGGGTGATGGGTATGGATTTGTGAATGGGTTCTCCTTGGGCGGTAACTAAGACGAGATCCAGTTGATCATTGTCTTGGGGGGTAGCTGATTCAGAAGAGATGCTACTGGGAACAAACATGACATAAATTAATGCAGGTTTGACCCCTGTTTCTTGGGCAATATCCTGCAAAAGTTGACGCGCCTGAGTTAAGGTGAGAATTTGAGTGGCTGGTTTGCCAAGATAGGATTCAAATTCTTGGGTATACGCCGCATCAATTGTGCCAAATACGGTGTCAATTGTTACAGATGGCACGTCGGTTTCTACCTGAGGTTGTGAGGGGGACTCTTTTTGCAGAATCAGCGGATTTTCGGGTGACGATGCACTGCTTGTTTCTGGTGTAATCAGTTGAATCTGACTCGGTGCAATTCCCTGAGTATAAGGATTGGGATAGGAACCCTCGGTAATTTGATTATCGCTTCCGGTTGCGATCGCGCCTCGTGTTCCATTCTCGTTATTATAGTCTTGTCCGACGGTGAAGGGGATACCCAATTTCCCTCCTTGATGGCGGATGATCACTGATCCACCACCATTCCCGCCTGCGGTGGAGATACTGGTGGTTGTACCCGTGCGATCGCTAAATGTCTCGGTAGCGCGGAAAAATTGTTCTGTGGTAATATCAACGTTACCACCTCTGCCGTTGATGCCACCTTGAGCATTAATCGAATCCACTTCGATATCGTTTTCTGGATCTAAGGTGACATTCCCCCCATCGCCCTGAGTTGCACTGGAATTGATCGCACCCGTTTGAATCTCCGTTTTGGCTTGTACTGTAATATCTCCCCCTTGATTCACTCCCGACGTATTCAGATTTCCGGTAGTGACAGCCCTTTGATTACTGGTGAGAGAAATCCCCGCATTCGCCGTAATATCATTTACATTAATAGCTTGATTCGCCAGTAGGTTAATTGTGGCATTATCGAATCCGGTAATTGTACCTGTGGCGGTGATCGAACCTGAACCTGTTGGTGATAGGATAGATAGCGGATCGCTAACGGTGAGATTGCCATTGAGTTCGATCTCGCCACTGCCATTTTCCCTGCCAATCCTGAGACTCTGGAACCCGTCTTCAAACACGCCTCTGGTGAGAGTAAACTTTTGAGTGGGATTAAGCGGTTGCAAAACTAAATTAGTATTTGATCCCGTTACCGTTGCACCCAAGGTAATCTCTGATGCAGTTAGGGATAAATCCGATAAGACAGCCAGGGAATCTTGGATACTTAAACGATTCGCCGTAACATCTCCGCCAAATTGGGTGGTTCCTCCGGCGTCAGTGGTGAGACTATTTAACGGTGTGATACTACCCACAGCACCAGAGAATGTGGTGGTTCCGCTACTGAAGATACGTAAAGTGCGATCGCCCTCTACAATGCCACTAAAATTGATATTACCACTCGCCGTATTCAGGTCAACATCAGCGCCTAAATTAACCCTGTCTCCTAAGAACGTGAGACTATTACCTGAGGTTGTGATATTAGAATTCAGTGTTGTCGTAGCAGCATCAAGGGTAATCGCGGCATTATCTTCACCCATCAGCATACCATTAAGAACAATTTCCCCACTAGACGACTGAATCGTCACAGGATCATTGAATGTAAAATTATCATCCAGTGTAATTGTGCCACTCCCTGATTCTTGTCCAATGGTTATACTCTGGAAACCGTCTTTGAATATCCCACCATTTACACTAAAGTCTTGGTTCGGATTTAGAGGTTGCAGTGTCAGGGTTTGATTGGTGCTTGTCTCAATTGAATTCAAGTCAATTTCTGCGGCGGTTAGGGATAAATTGGATAGCACATCTACCCGATCTTGTAAATCCAAGCGATTTGCCGTAACGTTCCCCTGGAATTGAGTTATTCCGCCAGAATCTGTCGTGAGACTATTCAGTCGGGTAGAACCACCAACCGCACCGCCAAAGGTTGTTGTACCCGAACTCAATAGTGTCAAATCATGATTGCCATCAACCGTACCTTGAAAGCGAATTGGGTTACTACCACTGCTGAGAGTAACATTATTACCCAGTCTAACGTTGTCTGCATTAAACGCTATACTACCATCTACAGTCGTGATATCGGCATTTAAGTTAGTGGTGGCACTGTTGAGTGTAATTGAAGCATCATCTATACCCGTAATCTTGCCATTAATTGCGATCACACCATCAGGCATTTGAATTGTTACGGGATCACTGAACGTGAGATTGCTTAAATCAATTTGTCCGCCGCTATTCGTACTGCGAATTGTCAGACTCTCGAAACCATCTTGGAATCCCGCTTCCTCGGAGGATGTCCCTGATCCGACTAGGCTAAAGATATCAGTAGTATTTGACGATTGAAGGATCAGATTTTGATTGGTTCCCGTAATCGTTGAGCCGAATTCAATTTCATCCGCCGTTAACGATAAGTCGGACAGCACCTCGACTGCATCTTGGATGTCGATTTGATTAGCGGTAATATTGTTATTGATTTGGGTTGTTCCCTCGTTATCTGTCCTAAGGGTATTCAAACGGCTGATGCTGCCAACTTCAGCTGTAAATGTCGTTTCTCCTGGATTTAATACGGTCAAATCATACGTCCCATCAACCGTGCTATTAAAGTTAATTTGACTATTTCTAATCGTGCTTATCGTCAGATCAGCCTTTAATTCAACACTTGACATAAAGTCGATTGCTGGAGGAGGCTGCATTCCGCTTTGGGTCAACGTTAATGTTGAATTCGACAGCACTTCTACCATGTTGTTGAATTCTAGCTGGTTGGCAGTTATATCACGATTGATGATCGTTTTTCCGTTAGCGTCTGTGCTGATAATATTTAAGGAATTCAGACTGCCAACAATCCCATTAAATAGTGCTGTCCCCGTGTCCGTATTTAAACTTAAATCATATTCTCCATCAACCGTGCCATTCAAGGTAACATTACCACCACTCGTATTGAAACTGATATTGCCCCCAAGCTGGAGAGGGTTATCTAAGATTAGATCATTGCTTCCTGTGTTTACAGTTATTGTTTCTATATCCAATGGCTGAAGCCGAAGCGTTCCAGTTCCTCTAATAAAGGGAACTTCAGGTCTATTTGCAGGTACTTCTGCGGGCTTAAGCTGAATTTCATTGCTGGTCAGGTTAATGTTACCATCTAAGTCACCATTTGACTGAATGCCCCGGGTAATAATGCTGGTTGCTTCAACGGCAATATCGCCACTTTCACCCGCACCATCACAGGTAATATTACTACAGGATTCTATTGTTCCTTCATTTCCTAGCGGACCTGTGGTGTCAATTACACCACCGCTGTTGATCGTGATTTCTCCGCCATTTGCACCACTTGTCTGGATATTGCCACTGTTAATATCTCCTCCAGCCGTGATAGTAATATCGCCTCCATCACCCGTAGTATCTTTACCTCGGGAAAGAGCATTCGTCATCCTGATCGTACCACCAGCATTAAGGGTAATATTTCCTCCATTATCACCCCTTGAATCAATATCACTACCACTAGCGTTTTCAATGTCAATATTGCCTTCGGCATTAAGGATTATAGCACCCCCATCACCACTCACATTTGCTCTCGATTTAATTGAAGCAGTTCCAATATTTTCACGAGAGTCAATAGTAACAGATCCAGCATTACCCAAATCGTTGCTTACATTGATTGCTCCAATTTGAATATTTCCACCTAAATCATTTGGATTGTACTGATTGGTTAACAATACCACTCCATCCGGTTGATTAATGGCAATCTTAATACTGCCGATATCAATATTTGCATTGGTAACTGTTCCCGGAAAAGTGGGAGGTTGGTTATCACCTGTAAATTGATTAGTTGAGTCTATCGGTGAAGTAACAGTTGGTACTCCTCCTAAGAGTGACCAATCTACGCCTGCTCTAATGTCTAATGTTGGTTGCTGATTGCCGTTAATTATCACTGATTCACCATTTGACAAGTTGACTGTTGCCAACTTCCCTATTTCAGTAGTCCCGTTAAACAAGGTAGTATTATTGGGATTAATGGTATCAGCTACTGTATCTGCCCCCGTAATTTCAACATTTCCTACATTGACGCTACCCCCAGCTAAAATATGTAGCGAAGCCCCCGTATAGTCTCCCAGTTCGACATTTCCTGTAGCTAGAATAATTGGATCATAGGGACTTTCTAAATCTCCTTCACTGCCATCCAATTGTTCAATCCGGAAATCGCCGCCTGTCGAGTAGTGAGCATCTCCGCTTATCGTATTACTAGAACGGAAGACCATATCCCCACCAGAGAAGAAGCCACTGGCGGCATGATTCAGGGCAAAGATATCAACCTTTTGATTTCCTTGAACAATTAAATCATTTCCCGCATCAGCAATAAATGGATTCGCCACAGTATCGCGCACCCGTACCGTATCCTGCGCCAAGAGTTGCAAATTACCCGTTGTGGTTAACTGACTCTCCACCAACGTGAGATTATTCTCTGCTGAAAGTAACGCCGTTCCCCCCGTTACCGTATTGGCAACTACATCACCCTTGTCAATCGCAATTCCTGAACCCGTAAGCGCAACCTCACCCTGTTCATTTACCGACAAACCTGTGGCGTTACCAACGTTTCCTCCCGTTAGCAGTTGGGGAAGAGAAAGGGGAGTAAATGGAACTTCCGTCGCCGCCGCCGGAACCTCTAAACTCAGCAAATGTCCCGCTTGGCTAATCCGAACCCACTGATTACCAGGAACGGTGGTTACAGTAATTTGACCGTCTGGGGCGACTAATTCACCTGTACTCACAACCGTACCGCCAATTAGACTGAGATTCTGTTCAGAATTGACTTCCAGTGTGCCTGTATTAACGATAGAACCGGGTTCTGGTGTATTAAAGACAAAGCCATTGGGCGTTCCCACCAGAGAGGTGTAATCATTGATCCCGGTAGCATTAAACAGGTTATCGCCAAAACTAATCCCTGTAGCGGTTGTGGCGGTAAAGGCGGCGGGGACGTTTAATTGAGCCTCATTGCCAAAGATAATACCCGCCGGATTCATCAAAAACAGATTAGAAGTGCCGCCAGTGATTTGAATTAACCCATTAATCACCGAGGCATCACCGCCAGTAATTCGTGAGAGAATATTCTGTATCGATGAGTTGGATAAAAAATTGGCAATTTGTCCCGAATCTAAACCAAACTCACTAAAACTGTGGAAGAGATTCGCGCCATCTCCTGACAATTCCCCCCCCTCAATATCGAAGCGGTTTCCCTCTTGATTCACAGTCGTATCGGTACTGTCATCGGAAACAATCGGTTGGGTTAACCCCGATGACATGAACCCCAGTGTGGTTAGGCATAAGGTTAGGGTTGACAGTAGTTTCAGGTAGATGGGGGCTGACATAGACTTCTCCTGAGGGAGGTAATTCCTCTATAATTTTCTAGGGTTTGAGAGAGCCGATCGCGGGACTCGTTTGGCATCGATAGACCCACCCTTGGTGAATCGACGCGAGGGAAAGGATGAAAGGCAAAGCGATAAAAGCCTTGAACTCGTTACCTTACCCTGGTTTCGCGTTTCGTTGATCTGGCAGGCACACCCTAGATTGTCAGGTTTCCCGAATATCGAGAATTACTGGCAGAATTTTTCCACACAGCGAACAAATAGTTCTACTCCCATTGCTAACACAGTTTCATCAAAATCAAACCGGGGGTGGTGATGGGGATAGGCTAAATCTTTACTGGGATTCGCTGATCCCAAAAAGAAATAGCAACCCGGTACAGCCTCTAGGAAAAATGACATATCTTCCCCGCCCATGGTTTGGCATTCGGGTACGATTCCTGTAGGGGTTTCGACGACTTCTTCAGCTACGGATCGTACCAATTCGGCTATCTGTGAGTCATTGATTACAGGCGGATAAAGCGGCTGGTAGTCAAGTTCATACTGCGCCCCGTGACTTTGACAAATACCTGCAATCACTTGCTCGATACGCTGGCTGAAATACCCTGCCAATTGCGGATTGAAATAGCGCACTGTGCCGCTCATTTTGGCGCTATCAGCAATGACATTAAACGCTGTACCAGCTTGAAACATTCCCACCGTAACCACGGCTGATTCAATTGGGTCAACATTACGAGCCACAATGGTTTGCAAGGCGTTGACCACTTGAGTGCCAATGACGATCGCGTCTAGGGTTTGATGTGGCATTGCCCCATGTCCCCCCTTGCCTAAAATTTTACACTGAAATCGCTCGCTTGCTGCCATTAAAGCACCATGGCGAACGCCAACAGTTCCCAGGGGCAAATTGTTCCACAAATGTAGCCCAATAATAGCATCCACATCCGGATTTTTTAAGACGCCAGCTTCAATCATCGGTTTAGCGCCGCCGGGTCCTTCTTCAGCAGGTTGGAAAATGAATTTGACGGTTCCCGCAAAGTCTTGACGGTGTTGGGACAGATAGAAGGCTGTACCTAATGCGATCGCGGTATGTCCATCATGACCGCAAGCGTGCATAATTCCATCATGTTGCGATCGATAAGGGACATTGTTTTCTTCCTGAATCGGCAAAGCATCCATATCTGCCCGAATCGCTAACACCGGACCCATGCGATCGCCTTCTATTGTGGCAACGATCCCAGTTTTAGCAATACCCGTTTGATGCTCAATTCCCCACTCCTGTAACTTTTGGGCAACAAATCCAGCCGTCAGGTGTTCAGTAAACCCTAATTCCGGGTGCTGGTGCAAGCGCCGCCGCCACTCGACAAGTTGCGATTGCAAGGTGCGAATCTTACCTCGGATCTCAGAACCGTTAACGGTAGGGGGGGTAGAAGGGGTAACAACCATGATTGCTTAACAACTCGTAATACTATACTGAGAACGAAAAGATGCCTCCGGAGCCAATCTGGAGGTATCTTCCTTTAATAGTAAATCCAGGTTAATACTGCCTTTTTAGTGGAGACAAGGCAGAAGGCAAAACAGACACATTGCCAAGGGCGCTAGTAGAGACGTTGCCTGCAACGTCTCCAGGTTCCGGTGGAACGTCTCCATGGAACGTCTGGGAACAGAAGAAGCCGATCTGTAGGGGCGGGTTTAGCCGCTCGATTTGGCTTGTCACCGATAACTGAACAACAAAACCCGCCCTTTATTTAATTACGCTTTGAACCTAACGTAACCGAAATTAATCAATGTGTTCAATGTTCTGGGTATTTTCTAACCATTCCCCGAATTACAGCGCTTTTGGTAGAAAGTGAGGTACACAGAAAGATTCCTGACAACTCCTACGAAGTCGGGGATCTTACGTAGTAATCTCGGTGGGTTACGGCGGATAGTTCATTGATGGGTTATCGCCTTAATTAAATTCCGCCTAACCCACCCTACAAATTTATAACCCAGCAGCGATTTCAATGACGATCTCGACCATTAACTTTTATTGTACCTACCTACTTATCTGCTGTAACCACGCGATCGCGCCCTTGGGCTTTAGCCTGGTAAAGCGCCCGATCCGCCGCCGCAATCAGTTCCTCCGCCGTGGAACCATGTTCAGCAAATGCCGCCACACCCACAGAAATCGCGATCGCATCTAAGAGTTGATGGTGATACTCGATCTGCAAACCCTTAACATCTTGGCGAATTTGTTCTGCCCGTTGCTTGGTATCAGCCAGTGAAGCATCGGGCAAAATTAGCATTAATTCCTCACCCCCATAACGGCAGGCAATATCCGACGCCCGAATACTTCGTTGTAAAAATATGCCTAATTCTCGTAACACCGCATCCCCCGCTTCATGACCAAAGGTGTCGTTAAAATGTTTAAAATGATCAATATCCAACATAATAATCCCCATCGGTCGCTGATGACGCTGCGCTCGATGAATTTCCCGCTCTAAAGACTCTTCCATATAACGCCGATTAAATAGCCCAGTTAGCGCATCTCGAATACTCTGTTGGGACAGCGTTTCTCGTAATTTTAAATTGGCTAACGACAAAGCTAAATGTTCCGCTACCGTTAGAGCTAACCGTTGTTTTGCCTCGGTCAATTGTCCCGGTTGTGGCGAACTAATATATAAAATTCCTAACGCTTTTCCCTGTGCCATCATCGGCACACAAAAAGATTCTAAAGGAGAACTATCTGAATGAATATGGGGACAGCGTAAACCAGATTGTGGCTGGGTTACCAAATGGGGGCGTCCTCGACGTAATGCCCAACACGCTTTAGGCGAAAACAGCGTCTGACTCGCCAAAGCGATTCCCCAAGTTGCCATGGCTTCTACCCAATTCTCAGAGGGATTAATTACAAACACTCCCCCTGAACTTCCCGGAAATAAGGGAGCAACCAATGTCGCGATCGCTTGATATGCCTCATCAACCGTTAAACAGGCTTGGAGAAAGTCACTCAAGTTGCCAAGTAACACCATTTCTCGGTTGCGGCTACCCAGTTCATTCACCCGCCCTTTCAGTTGCTCATTCAGCCTCTGCAACGCCGCTTGTGCCTGTTTGCGATCGCTGATATCTTGCACTACGCCAATATAAGATTTCGGTTCACCCTGACTATTGCGGATCAGCGACCCACTTAAATTCACCCAAACCTCAGATCCATCTTTACGAATATAGCGTTTTTCACGGGAAAAGGTGTCAATTTCTCCTGCCAACAACTGATTCAAACAAGTGAGTTCCTGGTCAACATCATCGGGGTGAGTAATGTCCTTGCACGTCTTGTTTTGCAGTTCCTCTGCACTATACTGCACTAAGTTGGTAAACTTTTGATTAAACCACAGAAACTGACCCGATAACGTCGCTTGGACAATGCCGACAGCCACTTGATTAAACATACTCCGGAAACGTTTCTCACTCTCTCGCAACGCTTCCTCAGCTTGTTTGCGTTCGGTAATATCCCGATTACTCGCTCGTATCCCCAACCAACGCCCCTCAGCACTGTGTACAGATTGGCAAATATGAGCGATCCAACGCAACTCTCCGGTTTTAGTTAAGATGCGAAAATCAATTCCTGACACCCTCTGAGTTACCGCCGTGGCACACCCATGTTGGACAAAGTTTTCTCGATCCTCTGGATAGATAATCGACTCTAATAAACTGGCGTTCTGGAGAAAATCATCGGCACAATACCCGGTGATTCGTTCACAGGAAGGAGACACATAGAGAAACTGACCATCCGGATTCAGCCAATATTCCCAGTCATACGTAAAGTTAGCAACCGTCCGAAATCGTTCTTCGCTCTGTCGCAGTTCCTCCTCTGCTTTTACTCGCTCGGTGACATTATCGATCGCAAATACGACACCCTTTAACTGACCCGCTTGATTCAATAAAGGGGTTCCGTTAATTGACAGTAATACTCGCCGCCCATCATCTCGTTCAATGGTATAGTGTAGATCATTAACCGCCTGATTGGTTTTCACCAAATGCCAGAACGGTAACTGTTTAGACTTCATTAAATCCCCTGACTCATCCTGATTGTACCAAGTCAGCTTATCTTGATAATCTAGGCAAATCTTTTCCGACTTTAGACCTAAGATTTGTTCCGCTTGATGGTTAATCAGCATGATTTTTCCCTGAGGATTCACCCAAATGATCCCCACAGGACTGGTTTCCATAACACGGGATAATAGATCAAACTCTTGCTGTAATGACGCTTCTATCCCTTCACGTTCCTGAATTTCCTGTTGAAGTTGAGCCGTGCGCTGTTGTACCCGACTTTCGAGTTCTTGATTTAACTGACATAATTCAGCTTCGGCTTGTTCACGGGCAAGGTGGGTGCGTAACCCCTCCATACCAGAGGCTAAATCATTCGCTAATTCTTTCAATAACTGCACCTCTTCCGGCGCAAATGATCCGGAGTTCACGGCATAAATAGTTAACACACCCAATGGTTGATCTTTAACCTGTAATGGTAGAATAATCAACGCCCCATACCCTTGTTGTAAGGCGTGCGATCGCCAGGGTGTAAACTTTGGATCAGTCTGAATATGGCGACAAACTATCGGTTGTCCAGTTTGCAAAACGCTATCAACAAGAGATTCACCTGAGAATGGGTTAAACTCAGGCATAACAAATCGTTCTAGATACTGCTTATTTTCAGAATTATTTAGTTCAAACTCTTGCGGATGATGTTTTCTGTCTTCTGCCTTCTTTAACGCTTCAAATCCAGCTACAGGTTGCACGGTTTGGGACGTATCGTCAGTTGTCAACCCAACCCAAGCCCCCCGATACGCCCCTACCTCCACAATCAGACGACAAATCTTCTGGAATAACTCAGATTCCTGGGTGGCACTCATCAATATTCGGTGGGATTCACTAAGGGTTTTGAGAATACGGTTTAAAGTTTGCAGAATCCCTTGCGTTTGTTGGCACTCCCTCAGTTCCATGGGGGTCACTTGATCCCCAATTTTCCCGGCTTCCCCAGCTCCCTCTGCTCCCTCTGCTCTCCCAGCTCCCTCTGCTCCCTCTGCTCCCCCAGCTCCCTCTGCTCCCTCTGCTCCCCCAGCTCCCCCAGCTCCCTCTGCTCCCCCAGCTCCCCTATCTCCCTCATCCCTATTTTGTCGCAGATGCCGATTTTCAGCGTGGAGTGAGGAAATGATTTGACGCTGTTGATGCAGTTGCTGCTGTAAGTCTTGAATAAAGTGATACAACTGTGCTGGGTCAAGAGTTTGTAGAATACTGGATTGAGTAACCATACCCAACAGTTCTCCTTGATGACTACAGACTCCTAATTGCTGTACTCGCCACTGCTGCATTTTCTGATGAGCTGTCCATAACGACTCTTCTGGATTCACACACAATAGGGGAAAACTCATCAGTGTATAAGCTGGCAAGTTTAAATCGAGTTCCAATGCCTGAAATTGGACAATATCTCGTTCAGTAATGATACCAAGTGGAACAAAAAATGGTCTTGAATCTACTGATTTTGACAACGTGCTTGGCTCTACAGGGCTATTTTTCTGTTGTTCACAAATAACAACATAATTAACTCCATGCTCGGCTATTCGTTGCGCTACAGTTAGTACAGAGTTCGTGGGGGTAATGTTAATGATTTCAGGTGTCATGACGTCTGCTACTCGACGCCTTTTCAACAGTTTCATTGATGGCATAGCGTGGTGCAAACTCTCAGGTGTGACAACTCCTACCACTTGATTGTCATCATTGACAATGGGTAAGTGACGAATACCATGGCACTCGAATAAATTCAGCATTTTAAAACTATCCCGCAACTCGGATTGCTTCAGTGTAATCACTGGTTGAGTCATCACTTCAGCAACAGGAAGATTTTCTAGAGGACTTTTCTCCGCTACAATTTGAACCAAATCTCGCAACGTTATCACTCCGACTAACTGCCCGTTTTCTATAACTAAGACACAGCTTTCATCTATACCCTCGCTATAACTTGAAGCCAAAGATCCTGTCCCATCGGGGAATGGGCAGGCGTGGGTTCCTGGATTTAGGAGTGCGATGACATGGATCAGACAGGTGTCTGGTGTAACCGTCAGCGGATGGTAGTCAATCGCAGACATTAAGGTTATCATTTTTCATTTGTTATGAGTTATTAGCCCTGGTGTGGACTAGGATGCCTTAAATTATTAAATGTCAAGCTACTTGATCGGGGATTGATCAAGGGAATACGTCACATAGATGACCCACTGAATTATGGGGAATGGGTGATTACCTGGAAAAAAATAGTCGGTGGTTCTCTAATTTTCCTTGATATTCGCCATGATGTTGATATACCTGTTACAGAAATTCAGCTATTTCAACTGATTTGATTCAATTCTTAAAACAACACCAGGATTTTTCGTTACATTAGAACAATCGCTCTATGTCTAACTCAGATGCCACTTGAGCCAATTTGCTCAGATCAGTGGGATCAGCTACGTGGGGCAGGATGCCTAAAATGGGAACCTGTGTCAGTGACTGAATCAACTCAATGGGAGTCCAATCAGCAATCTCTTCTGCTGAACGAGGCTGAACACAATTGAGGACAATTCCTTTAATCTGAACGCCCGACTGACGCGCTAAGGCGACAGTTGCTACGCTTTGTGCGATCGCGCCCAGTGCCACTGGCACCACAATGACACTCGGTAATTTCCAATCTCTGGCGATATCCGCCACGGTTAACTCATGGGTTACAGGTGAACCCAGTCCCCCTAGTCCTTCTACTAAAACAATATCCCGTTGCTGCTGGAGGCGATTCAATGCCTGCCAGACTCCTTTTAATTCTATCGATCGTCCTTCCCGTTCCGCCGCGACTGGTGGGGCGACAGGGTGGCTAAATTGTAACGGGGCAATCTCTTGAGGGGTTTGATCCAGGTTGAATTGCTGGTGATAATGTTCCCAATCCCCGGTTCCCGTTTGCATCGGCTTGAAAATTCCCAGCCGTTTTTGCGGATAATAGGTTTGCCAATAAGCGGCGAGAGCCGTGGTTAATACCGTTTTACCCGCATCGGTATTTGTACCCGTAATTAGTAATGTTTGGGTCATTTGTCATTGGTCATTGGTCATTTGTCATTGGTTTGAGTTGGATCTAAGGGTTGGTTAGACTGACACCCAATGTAAAAGTGGTTGGTCTTTGGGCAATCACATCAATGATATAGTTGCCCCCTTGAGGCAATTGTGCCTGCCAAAAGTTGATGTTTGAGGCATCTTCAATTAACTGACCATTAGGATTGCGGATATTTAACGTGACATCACCTTGAATAACTTCTACCGCTAGTTGCTGATTGGATTCCACGTTGACGCGATACCGTTTGACCCGTTGCGGTGCGGTTTGACCTTGAAACTGAATTGCCTGTTCTCCTTCAGGAATGATCAGTCGTTCGGTTTCGTAAGTGGGAGAGGGAGATGGGGATGGAGACGGAGATGGGGATGGGGATGGAGACGGAGATGGCGATGGAGATGGACTTTCCGTTGGCGAAGGTGTGGGTTCGGGGGCTTCCGTTAAGTCTAAATTGAGTTGGTACTCAGTTTCTGGAAGTCCTGGAATTAAACTTAATTGAACCGTATATTCTCCGGTATAGGGAAGTTGACCTCGCCATTGCTGTACCCGTGTCGCGCGATCGCTCACTGGTTGATCATCGGGTCCGAGGAGGGTCATATATACCCCTTCCGTGGGAATAAAAGCCTCTAACGTTTGGTCTTGTTCCGCCTGAATCTGGTAGTTAACAATAGTATTCGGCTGTAATGATCTCTCGATAGATAGTTCTCTACCCGGAGACAGAGCCAGAGTCCGACTATAGACTCGTGGTTCGGTGGGAGTGGGTGAAGGTGAGGGAGATTCAGTTTCTGTGGGCAAAGGAGACGGAGACTCCACAATTGTGTCTGGGGGAGTCGGTTCCTGTCTTAGTCGATTAGCAATTGCCCAAGAACCCAACCCTGCAATCACGGCAAATACTGCACCAATTGCCACAACCATCCCAGGCTTTTCCCAAATCGAGTCATTACTCGGTTCAGGAATCGCGGGTTCAGATTGCGCGGGTGTTCTCGCGGGTGGTGTCTGCGGTTCCGGACGTCGTCCTACGGCTACGGTTGCCATCCCAGAAGCGTTGGCGTCTGGTTCTGGTGTAGAGGCGGCTGGAGGGGCTGGAGATTGCAAAGCTTGGAGTACATCTGTTGCAGATGAATAGCGATCGCCCGGTCTGTAACTTAGCATCCGGTTCAGAATCCGGGCAAATTCATCACTCACTGTCACCCACCGTTGCCAGTTCCAGGTTAACTGGGTATTATCCAGTAACTCCCTGGGTTCTTTGCCTGTCAGTAGCACCACGCCAGTAACCGCGAGGGAATAGAGGTCACTACTGGGATAGGATTTTCCGGTTTGAATTTGTTCGCTGGGAGCATAACCCAGTTTGCCAACCGTTGTGGCTGGGGTTGCCATATCGGGCGACTGCAAACGGGTAGCCAGTTCTTTGACCACACCAAAATCAATTAATACCGGGAGTTGGTCGCCCTGGCGCAGAATAATATTATCGGGAGTAATATCGCGGTGGATGATCCCCTTAGTGTGAATATGTTCTAGTACGGGCAATAATTGCTGGAGTAGCTGTTTAACTTCGGCTTCGGAGAAGACGGGATTCCCCATGGGTGTATTTTGAGGCGGTGTGGGAATTCCCACGGCTTCCGTGCTGGATGTAGAATTGCCAGCTAGCTGTTCTAGGCGCTCATTGAGTAACTCGCGATAGGTTTTCCCCTCCACGTAGTCTTGTGCCAAGAAAAACCGCCCATCCTGCTCAAACGTGGCTCGAAATTCGGGGACTTGCGGGTGTTTGATTTGATAGAGGGTGGTTGCCTCCCGTTGGAACAGTTCTTTGGACTTCTCCAAGGTATAGGCTTCAGTCTGAGGCGGAATCAATTCTTTGAGTACACAAAGTTCTTTAAACCGATTCAGGTCTTCCGCCAGGTAAGTGCGACCGAATCCCCCTTGACCCAGAACTCGGATCAAGTGGTAACGGGCTTGCAGAATAGTTCCAGAGGCGATCGGTTGTTCCATGAGCTTGTGAATTGGAGTTTGGGGGAAAACAGCCAGGAAGGATAGTGAGTTCCTAGTCTACAAGTCTAAATTTTATGAGAAGATGGTCACATCCTGGCATTTATTATATTTATTTTATCTGTGGCTCCTGAGACGTCCCCCCATTAGCTAGATGTTAGCAGAAGCCATGACAGGTTTTGGATACTACTCAATCGGAAGGAAATCAGCCAGATTTACAGTTCTTGACGTCTCCCCAAAACATTATGTTCAGGTACTTCGTTAAGTTGGTTTGTTTAACCTCTGTCTTTTGACTGATTTATTACTTTTAGATTCGCTTTTTCTTAAAAAATGTTAATTATTTGTTCTATTTGTATGAGTTTGATTAATAATTGGATATTTTAGTCAATTCAATGGGAAAACTATTGGGTCAATTGGATAAAGTGAACAACTGAGGCAGCATCCTTAAGCATCACATCTAAAATTCCTGGTATATTTGGGCTGGTGGGCAAGGATCACGATTGCCCGATTTGTCAATTTATGAGAAATACTAGAACCATAGACAACAGCAAATGTTAAGATTGCCTTGAAATGAGCTTCGAGGGTCTGCTGTGAGCCGTTCTGCAACGTTAACGCTTCAGCCTACGCTGCCGCTAATCGCGGATAATAATCGTCTCCGACTGTTTTCTGGGTCTGCTAATGTTCCACTAGCACAAGAAGTTGCTCGCTATTTGGGCATGGACATTGGACCAATGGTTCGCAAACGATTTGCCGATGGCGAGTTATACATTCAAATTCAAGAATCCATTCGGGGGTGCGACGTTTACCTAATTCAGCCGAGTTGCCATCCGGTAAACGATAACCTGATGGAATTGCTGATTATGATCGACGCCTGTCGGCGAGCATCCGCACGGCAGATTACTGCTGTTATTCCATACTACGGTTATGCCAGAGCCGATCGCAAAACCGCCGGACGAGAATCAATTACCGCTAAGTTAGTGGCAAATTTGATTACTGAGGCGGGCGCGAATCGGGTATTAGCGATGGATTTACACTCTGCCCAAATCCAAGGGTATTTCGATATTCCCTTCGATCATGTCTACGGTTCTCCAGTAACCTTAGACTATCTGGCGAGTAAACAATTACCTGATCTGGTGGTTGTTTCCCCTGACGTGGGTGGCGTAGCTAGAGCCAGGGCGTTTGCCAAAAAGCTGGATGATGCGCCCTTAGCCATTATTGACAAGCGACGGCAAGCGCATAATGTGGCAGAGGTTATGAACGTGATTGGAGATGTCAAGGGCAAAACGGCTGTTTTGGTAGACGATATGATTGACACGGCGGGGACGATTGCTGCGGGTGCCAAGATTTTGCGTCAAGAGGGAGCTAGACAAGTGTATGCTTGTGCGACTCATGCCGTCTTTTCACCACCTGCGATTGAACGCCTCTCCAGTGGAATCTTTGAAGAAGTGATTGTCACCAATACAATTCCAGTTGCTCAAGACAATTACTTTGATCAGCTTACGGTGCTTTCAGTTGCTAACTTATTGGGAGAAACCATCTGGCGTATTCATGAAGACAGTTCAGTCAGCAGTATGTTTCGATGATATAAACCGGGAAGCACAGAGACAAGGAGAGATTTGTTGACCTTTGATTTTTAGGTTTGAATGAGGGGGCGGGTTTAGCCAAGTTCTCGGTTGTTGCCAAACGTTATTGGTAAAACCCGCCCCTACCCAATCAGGTTCAACGCACTTGCCCGTTATCCTGAGACTCGTAAAACAGAGACTCTTGACGGCTTTTTGTGGGCCAATCTTCATTCTCACCACCGATAATGACTCGTTCGATTTGAACGTATTCTTTAGAGAGTTGCTTGAGGGCATTGATTAGAACATCGAGTGCGATCGCATCAGATGTGCCTAAGTCAAACCAGCAGCGCCCCCAGGTTCCCTGATAATCAAAGTCTCCTTGATTATGCATCAGCGCCATGAGGGTGCTGTCTGTCTCTCGGTCATCATAGTCCATATAGCTAATATCCACACCCGTCTCCTGCACTTGCAGGTTCTCCGCATCAAATCCGCCCAATTTCCCCAGATAAAACCAGGAATTGAATAACTCTTCAATATAATCTTTTTCCATGGGGGAAGGAACAGTGGCAAACTCTAGCCAGATCCACAAATCGAATGGGTTATACTCGCGAAACTCTACCTGCATAAGTTATCAGTTATCAGTATCAGGATTATCGGTCTAAAGCGGGACATTTTGGTTAGGAAAGGGAACAGGGAGCAGGGAACAAATTTGTCCCAGCTTGGGTTGGTAGCCGTATCAGTTATGTAGGAATTTTAGGAATTTGACGTGGTTAAGGAGAGACAGGAGATAGGAATCAAGACAAATCGCCGAGAATTCTAATGTGAAGTACCCTAACTTGCTTCGCTGAAGTTAGGGCTTCCAACTTAGCTAAACAAGGACGGTCTTATTCGTCTTTAGGATTTCCCGCTTCATCCGCCGATGCCTCTAAAGGTTGCCCTCTATTGGTCTTACTCAGCGTCCACAGGCAGTTGTCCGCCTTCCGCAGACAGTTATATTTTGTTAGTCCGCTTGGATGATAGCGGTTTGCGGTTGTAGAGACGCGCTTTTGAAGCGTCTGTACTAACCGAATAATGCCATTAGGCATCTTGCGCTATTCTTTTCTGGACGCTATAAAGCGAACGGTGGTCGAGTTCATTAACGCGCAAGGACTACATCTCTATCACACCTAGCCCATGCCATCTTTAGCCCATGCATTACCATGTAGACCTAGGAGGGTTACTGTTATTATAGCGCCAAAAGTTAATTGTAATTTGAAAATTTCGTTCCTCAATTTTCCGCTGTCCATCCTCACCCTACTATCGTTGAGGGTGAGGACTTCCGCGCCTGCGTTAATTTCGGCTCCCCCAGCTCCCCCAGCTCCCCCAGCTCCCCCAGCTTCCCCAACAGGAACGGAGAGGGTGGGATTCGAACCCACGGACCTTTTGGGTCACTCGATTTCAAGTCGAGCGCATTCGACCACTCTGCCACCTCTCCAGGCTTATCTATAATACCAAGCCTGAGCGTTCATGGCGAGTGTCTGGAAACAAATTGTCCACCAACGGGTTGAGGACGCCGATAGAGAAACTCTTCGAGTACGACAGAATAGTCATTTCCCACCCAAACCAGAGAAATTGAAGCAACCTCACCCGCTTCCAGAGACACCAGCGAAAAATTCCGCAGTCGGTCTGTTTCCGTTTGCACAATTCGGGGTACACTGGCTGAATTCAGATACACGGTTCCCTCTGAACTGGTTGTGACAATCGTTCGCAATCGCTTGGTTGTGTGGCGTAATCGGTGATGCATGTGACCGAACGTGACCAAGGGAATCTGTTTTCCCAGTGTCTGAACTTGCGCGATCGCGGCGGCAAAATCCGGGTCTCCATGATCGCCGCCCAAGGGATGCCAGTCCCTCCCACAAGGCGATTCGGCTTCTTCACCTAACCCCGTTGGTCCATTGTGACCTAAAAAAAGAATCCTGTTATAGTCTGTAGCTTGGGCGGCGGCGACAATTCGTTCAACGGACTCCTCAAAACTGTTGACCCCATACCAATCCCGATAGAAGTCTTGATTTTTCCACGCTGATCCGCCCCAACTAAACGGACGCGCCCCGACAACCGAAAGTTGAAGTTCAGGAAAGTCAAGATACCCATAACCCACATGGACATCTCCCAACGCCTCTAACTGATCGTGTAACCAATTTTCCTGCTGACGGTTGTATGGACATTTTTTCCGTCCCCAAGCCGATGCGGTATACCAAGCATCGTGATTTCCCAGAATTACCGCTTTCGGCAGATCAACAGAAGCAACTCGCTGCACCACCCCCACAGACTCGTTGCCAAAATCTCCGACAAACAGCACCAAGTCAACCCCCAACTTTTGGAGTGCGATCGCGTCTTGGGCTTCCCACTGATCGTGAACATCACCAACGACGGCAATTGTAATAGATGGCTGATTATGACTGGTCATATTCATAGTTTCTTTATTATTCCTGTATCCAGCTTGACACTCCCTGCCCATAGCTAGACTATGGACGAGGATTCTTGGTTCTCTGACTCACCGTTAGACGACAGGATTGCTCCAACCGCCCAAGAGGTTAAGTCTCCCCAAGCGTAATTTCCGACATGCCCTGCCGTACTTAATCCTTTTTGAAGGATATTCAGACTAGCTGCAATATCTCTGTCTTCAACGAACCCACAATTGCCACAAACATGGGTTCGTTGAGATAGGGATTTTTTGACTCTGTGATGACACTTTGGACAATCTTGGGAGGTGTATTGCGGTGGAACCGCTACAGTTACTTTTCCGTATTTATGTCCAAAGTATTCCAACCATCGTCGAAACGTAGACCAACCAGCATCAGAAATAGATTTAGACAAGTGACGATTTCTTACAAGCCCTTTCACGTTCAAATCTAGCCTTCGGCAAGCCGCTGGCGCGTCTACGTAGGCTACCAAATCGTTAGATTGGATAACGGAATACGCAACTCGCTTACAGTATTCTTTTCGCTGCCTACTTACCCTTAAATGCTTCCGGGCATATCGTTTCCTTGACTTGTGATAGTTTTTGGACTGTAGTTTTGCTCCCCTGCGATACTTCTTTGATTTTTTGCGGTTAGCTCGACTTAGCTGTCTTTCACAGCAACGGTAAAACTTTGGCGATTTCTCAGTCTTGCCGTTAGAATCAGCCAAAAAGTATTTGATTCCCAGGTCTAAGCCGATGGCTCTCCCTGTCGGTTTGGTTTTGATCCTCAGATCGGCTTTAACCGCAAATTGTGCGTAATAACCATCGGCGCGTCGAACCAACCTTACTCGCTTGATTTGGTCGAGTTGGTAGAAGTTCAGGTCATAAGTGCCTTTGAGTTTTAGTCGCCCTATTCTTTTCTTGTCGGTAAAGGTGATAGCTTTCCGATTCTCCGATAGTTTCCAACCACTTGTCTTGTATTCGACTGAGCGGCAGTTCTTTTTGAATCGAGGAAAGCCTTTGGGACTTTTAAATTTATTCCGACAGTTTTCGTAAAAACGGCTAATAGCACTCCAGGCACGTTCAGCAGACGACTGACGTGCTTGGGAGTTTAGTTCCGCAGCAAAGCTAAATTCTTTGGCTAATACGCGGCAATATTTGTTGAGATCATACTTGTTAATACCTTGGTTATCCATCCAGTATCGCAAGCATTTGTTTCGGACAAACTGTGCTGTCCGAATTGCCTCATCAATAGCTGCGTATTGAGCAGATTTAGCTTTTACTTTGAACTCAAAAACTATCATATCTACTTGGCAATTTATGGAAAATATAATAGCATAATGTGCAAGATTGAAGCAGGCTTCCTCTCATTGGCAATTCATCCCAGTCTAGGTTTTGCATAGCCGAGGTATTCTCGCCGTGCCACGCTAAAAAAAGCCACACTCGTTGGCTTAAGTCTAAACTGAAGTTCCCCCCGAACAAAATAACGGAATGCTTACAAGCGAGGGGGTTACAGCCATTTTTTGAACCCCGCTCAATGGGTAAATTTTTGAAAACGACTCCTAAAACGGATATGACCGTGATCGATCTTTTTCACCAAGGTAATATGATTACAGTAGGGGCTTGGTAACCAAGCCCCTACTTAATTGCACTCTAAGCTTTTTTACGCCGTAGCACGGAACTGACACCGAACATCCCCATCGCCACTATTCCGGCAACTGTACCGGGTTCCGGTACTGAAGTAGAAGTAGAAAACCCTTCAATTTTCAAGCCAACTCGCGAACTAGCCTCCGCTAGGTTAGGATTGGGAGAACTCTCTAGCCAACTCATATTGGCAATACCGGAAAGAGAGGTAATCGAGGTATCACTGGCAAAATAGTTCTTTGTGATATTCGTGTTTCCCTCACCTACAGGTGCAGTAGCCAAACTAGACACTGGATCAACCTCGATTCCATTCACCTCGTTGACTTCCAGAAAAATTTTCGTACCCGGATCGACTGTACCCGATTTCGTTGTCGCTCGTGTCCAGAGGTAAAACGCATCTAACGACTTCGCTGGTGGATTATCTTGGTAGAACGCAATGGTTTCCCCGTCCAGGGTAAAGGAAACGGTATTCCCATCCCACGTTAAAAGCCACAGCACATCTTGACCATTTTGCCAGTCCCAGTTCAATTGCTCAACGGTTGTCTGGTTATTACCATCTTCTTCTGTGGCAAACTCCCAGTCAGCAAAGCCTTGGCTACCCGCTCTCCCTTCCACCGTCCAGTTCAAGTTAGTCAAGTCTGGAGGAGTAATCCCCTCACCTAAAAACGTTAAATCAATCGCCGCAGCAGGTTGGGATAACACACCCAAACCCAGAACAGAGGCTCCAGCCGCCAAGGTTGTGGTGGTGATCGTTTTGGGTATCACATTCATAAATAATGACCTCAAACTAATACAAGACAGTATTTTGTTCTATTTTAATTATTTGAGTATAGAAAAATATTCAACTATAGTCTATTTCCCATGTAACCAACCTAATCGGATGACTGAATCCCTCGCTTGGAGGAAAATTCCTGGGAAAATTTAGATGAGGTGCGATTAAGGTTGGGATTTAGTCTAAACTCCAGTAATCTATATAGGCGTTGAATCAGGAGTGTGTTACCCATGGAACTGGTTAAAGTACAAATGATGTTCGAGAACGCCCCGCGAACATCCCATAAAGACTATTCACCGGAGTTAGAAGACTTAAACGGGGAACGGGTGGAATTATCTCGTCTACCTTGCTGCGGCGAGTTGATTTCGTTTGCTGAAGGGATGCTGCACGATGTCGGACCCTGCTTTACGGTAATTGAGGTTGTCCATTTCGCGTCCCCAAAGGAAAATGGTTTGGTCGGTCAAATCATGCTACGCAAGTGTTTTCCTCGCTAGAGCATCGTTTGTTCAGATCCCCACATTAGGATAGATGATAATTCTAGATATCGGACGATAATCTCAAAACGCAAACCTTTGACGGTGAAACCTTATGCAACTTGTGTCCGATCCCTCGATTGCCGAGAAAATCCAGCAGATGAAGCAACGAGTTCGCTGGCAAGATCCATTGATTCTTGAACGGGATATTGATCAAACTCAGCTAGTATTAGACGATGACAGACCTGATCATCCAGAGTTCTCCTTTTTAGTCGTCGGTGATACAGGCTTTGGGTCTCATAAACAACATGATCCACAACGCAAAATTGTGGAAATGATGCTCAATCACCGCGATGACTGTCGTTTTGTTTTGCATACTGGCGATGTGGTCTATCAGGTGGGTTCGAGTGAATATTATCCCCAAAACTTTATCAAACCTTACCGCGAGTTCTTGGTCAATGGCGACTCTCACCATAAAATTGCTTATGACCAAATGGTGTTTAATCTTCCCTTCCTCACCATCCCTGGAAATCACGATTACTACGATTTGCCCGTCGTCTATGGCTTTATGGCACAGGTAACCTGGCCCCTACGCCACCTGTTTAAGACTAAACTGGATCTGAATGTCGGTTGGCACGGATCACATAAGGGCAAAGCTTATACTAAAGCATTCTTAGACTATCTGAAACCATTGACGCAGTGGGGACAGTTGGAAAATCATTTAGATCATCACTATACCGCGAAGACGGATACAGGACGTTGCTTGCGCTATCAACCCGGAGAATTTACCCGCTTACCTAACCGTTATTATACGTTCCGTAGTGGTGGAATTGACTTTTTTGCCCTCGATTCCAATACCTTTAACGACCCCGCACCGATTCCCAATACCCCAGAAGGGAAAGCCTTTCGCCATCTTTTAGAACAGCGACGAGATGAATTAGAAGCCGAAAAACAGCAACTTATGGAAACCTCCAATACTTTGGATGCGGATAACCCGGAAGAGGCGGAACAGCTTGATGATTTGAATGTGAAATTAGAGCAAATTGATGAACTAAGCTTGGATATTAATAAGCAGTTAGCATCAAATGAAGAAAACACGATTGATTTTGAACAATTGGACTGGCTGCGACAACGGCTAATCCAGTCTTGGCAGACTCAAGAGGTACGGGGGCGGGTGATTTATCTGCATCATCCTCCTTATGTGACTGAAGCCACGAAATGGCAACAGGCACAAACCTCGGCAGTTCGTCGCCGCCTGCGCCAAGTCTTGGATGCGGTGGCGACTGAGGTGGGAGATTTAGCCCAAGGGCGTCCTTTGGTGGATTTAGTGCTAACTGGTCATGCCCACTGTTTAGAATATCTAGAAACCGTTGATACTGGACATGCAGATTCTGATATGCCCTGGATTATCTGCGGTGGAAGTGGTCATAGTTTACGCCGTCAACGCAAAGAAGGGTCAGAGATAATGGAATCGGTTGGGTTTATTGACAGTAATCCCTCCCGTTTGGTGGCGCGATCGCACTTTTATGCGGGGCGTCATGGTCATGGTTCTAAGAAGCAACGACTCTATTCGTTTTTACGAATTGATGTTTTAGAGGGGAATCCGCCAAAGTTCCGAGTTCAACCGTTTATTGCTGAACGATGTCAGCGAACGTGGAATAATTATTCTAAGGAAGCGTTTGTTATTTGATTTGTCATTTGTCATTTGTCATTTGTCATTCGTCATTTGTTATTGGCTAGGGAATAAGGAAGAGAAAATCAACACTGATGAAGCTATGACTAAAGAAACCGTTGATTTTGGTGAATATGTCGATCGCATGGCAGAATTGATTGATTTGCCGATTGACCCAGAATACTGTCCTGGTGTTGTTGATAACATTACTCGAATTGCCGCGATCGCACAATTGGTGAATGAGTTTCCGTTACCGGATAATATAGAAGCCGCACCAGTCTTTGAACCATGACCTTTAATTGGAGACAAGCCGACGCTGTGGGAATAGCTACGGCGGTTTATCAGGGTGAAATAACCGCCCGTGCGATCGCGCGGGATTGTCTGGCGCAAATTGATGCCCATAATCCCAGGTTAAATTGTTTTACCGCCGTTACCGCTGATACAGCAATAGCCGAGGCGGAACGGGTGGATCAGGCGATTAGCCGAGGAGAATTTCCCGGTGTCTTGGCGGGAGTTCCGTTTGCGGTGAAGAATTTATTTGATATCGCGGGATTAACCACCCTAGCCGGATCAAAAATTAATGCCGAAAATCCCCCAGCGAACCACGATGCTACCGCCGTTACCCGACTTAAGCAAGCGGGGGGGGTGCTGGTGGGGGCGTTAAATATGGATGAATATGCTTATGGGTTTGTGACGGTTAATAGCCATTATGGGGCAACACCGAACCCTGATGATCCGACTCGCGTTTCCGGTGGATCATCGGGGGGTTCCGCCGCTTCAGTCGCCGCCGGATTAGTCCCCCTTACCTTGGGTTCTGATACCAATGGTTCAATCCGGGTTCCGGCTTCATTGTGCGGGGTTTTTGGCTTAAAACCCACTTACGGGCGTTTATCCAGGGCGGGGGCGATTTTATTTTCCAGTAGTTTAGACCATATTGGTCTCTTTGCCCGGTCAATCCGGGATATTGCTACTGCGTTTGATATTCTTCAGGGACATGATCAACGTGATCCAGTCTGTACGCAACGCCCCCCAGAACCGTGTTTACCGCAACTAGAACAGGGAATTGAGGGATTACGGATTGCAGTGGCGGGGGAGTATTTTGCTCAAGGCGCTACCCCAGACGCCTTAGATGCTGTCGCTAAAGTCGCCCAGGCGCTGAATGTCACGACTACCGTTAGGATACCGGAAGCACATCGGGCAAGAGCGGCGGCTTATATTATTACAGCGACAGAAGGTGCTAACTTACATTTTGCCAACTTGCGATCGCGCCCCCAAGATTTTGACCCCGCCACGCGCGATCGCTTTTTAGCAGGGGCTTTAATTCCCGCCTCGTGGTACATTCAGGCGCAACGGTTTCGCCAATGGTATCGCCAAAGGGTGCGGGAACTTTTTCAGACAGTCGATATTATTCTCGCACCAACGACGCCTTGTGTCGCCCCCCGCATCGATCAAGAAACAATGGTAATTGGGGGAGAAGAGATATTAGTGCGCCCGAATTTGGGACTGTTTACCCAACCGTTATCTTTTATTGGATTACCTGTTTTATCGGTTCCGGTTAAGTTGTCTAGTTCTCTACCCTTAGGTGTGCAAATTATTGCCGCTCCTTATAATGAAGCCATGATATTGCGCGTCGCCGCCGTATTGGAGGGGAAGGAACTATAAATGGCTACTGAAATTCCCTCAAAAATGACCAAGAAAGAATTACGGCGGCGACTGCTGAAACAGCGACAAGCCATGACAAAGGAAGACTGGCGAGAAAAGAGCGATCGCGTCTGTACTCAGCTTCAGTCGTCACCCCTATTCACTCAAGCCAAAACAATCCTGGCTTATTTTAGTTTTCGCCAAGAACCGGATCTCAATCCCCTGTTTACCGATATCCAACACAGTTGGGGATTCCCTCGATGTGTCGGTAAATCTCTCCTCTGGCATCGCTGGAAGTGCGGAGAAGCCCTACAAACGGGAGCTTATGGCATTTTTGAACCCCATGCCAATTCCCCCACCTTAGAACCGGATGAGGTGGATTTAATCTTAGTTCCAGCGGTAGCGTGCGATCGCCGAGGCTATCGTTTAGGCTATGGCGGTGGCTTTTATGATCGCCTGTTGAGTTCGGCGGAATGGATATCGAAGCCTACCCTAGGAATTATCTTTGATTTTGCGTTCTTGCCTCAACTCCCTATCGATGGGTGGGATCAACCCTTAAATGGAATTTGCACAGAAACGGGAATAACGATTTTTGGTAGGCTGCGTTAGCAAAGCGTAACGCACCGACTTGAAGATTCATTGTCCTCCCCCTACTGAAAAATACGATGAGTAAAACGCTGGGAAAGCAGATTTGGCAAAGAGTTTGGACATATATCCTATTGAGTGCGATCGCGTTGGTGATGCTGTTTCCCCTCTTCTGGTTAATTAGCACATCATTGAAGTCATCCACAGAGAATATTTGGTCCTTTCCACCTCAACTGTTCCCTAGTCAACCGACGATTGAGAACTATATCGAAGTCTGGCAAACCAATCCCTTTGGTCAATATATTTGGAATAGCTGTATTGTTGCCATTCTCACGGTTACCTTCAATCTTCTCTTTTGTTCCCTCGCGGCTTATCCCTTAGCCAGACTCAATTTTCGCGGACGCGATATCATTTTCGCGATTATCGTTTCTACGATTATGATTCCTTTCCAAATCGTGATGATTCCCCTCTACATTTTGATGGTGCAGCTTGGCTTACGAAATAGTTATTTAGGCATTATTTTTCCCAGTTTAGCTTCAGCCTTTGGCATTTTCTTATTACGCCAAGCCTTTCAAGGGGTTCCCAAAGAACTCGAAGAAGCGGCGAGGATCGATGGTTGTTCGGAGTTAGGATTGTGGTGGCATATCATGATTCCCGCCGTTCGTCCGGCGTTAGTCACATTAGCTATTTTTGTGTTTATTGGCTCATGGAGTGACTTTCTGTGGCCCCTAATTGTTCTGGATCGACCCGAATATTATACCTTACCGTTAGGCGTGGCTAGGTTAGCTGGAACCTTTTCCCTCGATTGGCGTTTAATTGCCGCAGGTTCAGTTATTTCTATTGCCCCGGTTTTGCTATTTTTTATCCTGATGCAGCGGTATATTGTACCTAATGATAGTGGGAGTGGTGTGAAAGGATAATTAGTTGGTCAGGGCGGGTTTTACAGATAACTTATGCCACACACTGATAACTTAACTAAATCAGCTCCTGTACAGGTAAGACTTAATGTTATAAAATAATGTTTTGGTGGATTAATATATTATAAATTAACGGGCAATCAATCAGGCAGGATAAGCCATGACTTCAATATCCTATGAAAATGACTTTTATGCTTGGACACAAGAACAAGCTAACCTACTAAGAACTGGAAAACTCCATCAAATAGACTGGCAAAACATTGCTGAAGAAATAGAAGATAGGGGACGTGCTGAAAAGCGACAACTCGAAAGCCGACTAGAAGTATTGGTTATGCATTTACTCAAATGGCAATTTCAGCCTAATCTGCGCTCTCGTAGTTGGCAATTAACGATTAAAGAGCAACGTCTTCGCTTAGAGAAGCTATTACAAGAAAACCCCAGTCTCAAATCCAGTCTCGATAATGCCCTCGAAAAAACCTACCCCCTCGCTACGCTTAGCGCCGAAAAAGAGACTGGACTATCCTTATTTCCGGACACTTGTCCTTACACCCTAGCTGAGATATTATCCCCTGAATTTTTACCCGAACAGGGTTTGTAGTAGGCATCAAGGGTGTCATAAACTCTCACATCGCTGCTACAAACGCTTAATTCACAACGGCGTGACTAATCCCTGTTACCTGAAGGGGTGACAAGCAACTACCCCATGATTTTTGTTGGGTTACGGCGGGTAGTTCATTCAACGGTTACGGGTTTTGATTGAGTTTCCGCCTAACCCACCCTACAAATTCATTTTCGGTTAAGGGAAGTTTAAAAAGCTGGACAAAACCTTCAATAATCAGGAAAAAATGACTCCGAAAATTTGTAACCAACTCATCGAGTTAATTCATGCATGAACTTGGGCGAGTAGACTAGAAATAACCCGCTTAACGTCTGAAGAAGACAATATTTTGCCTAAAGCATTTTCATATTCTGCTTCGCTTTTACACTCACACTCTCTATCTTCAGCAGCAGCAAAACTTGTCACCAATACAGGATAAAGATCGGTCAGTGAGTACTGTATCTTGAGGACTGAGTAAGTGTAGTTGTTCAGTGAAGGTACTTTAATTCGCAGATATGCAACAAATAATCGAGTTTCTTGGCTATCTGGATCAACCAATACTTCTCTTCTGCCTGGAAAAAATTGTGGACTTGATTTTACATCACCAAATTTTACCTCACCAACAAGTAAGCCATTCGTTTTTTCCGTCAAGATAGAAGCTTGCTCTTTTAAGATGGTATAGGGAGTCCGTATCGTTTCAGCACTTGGCAAGTCACCCCATAGGTCTTTGATATTGGTCATTTTGATTGATCCTTTCGAGTTTTAGTGTAACAAGTATGGGTAAATGATCAGAGTAAAACTTGGAATTGGGAATTCCCTTATTTGTAAGTAAGTTTTTATCTCCAATTTTATAAATCACTTTTAAATTATTCTCATCCGCTGAAAAATAATCCAGTAGTTCTGGTCGCAGAAGTACTTGATCAAATGTATTCCAAAAGTAAGTGACATAATCGGAACTACGATAGTAATATGTTCCAGGTGTGCCGACAGACGTATCACCCATTCGTCCCCACATTGGATTATAAAAAAATGGTTTGTTTTTCCCCTGTACTTTTCGACTACCCTTCTGGGCAATACTTTGAGTCATTACAGCATGAAAACCATCTGCACCAACAACACCGACTTCAAAGGGATTCATGTTGAGATCGCCAATGACTAACGTTCTAGTATGTCCTACCATACTCTCAGCCTCTTGAATGAGCTGAGAAACTCTTATGGCTTGGAACGTTTGACCGTTCTCTGACATGTGAAGTTTGCTGGTAAGGTGGAGCGCCACTAAAAGTATATCAGCTCCAATGGGTGGGGATATCCTCCTGATTGCGATACTACCTTCGTCAGATATTGGTTTAATTGATTCAGCCGGATATCGAAAGAAGAATGATAAGCGGGAGGGAGAATTATAGAGTGCCAGATATTGATTATCTATTCCCTTATTCAAGGCTATTTGCACTTCGGTATCTGGTATATCTGGTTTCTCCGCTAAAATCAAAATATCAACGTCATTTTCCTGGCAAAGACATACAAGTTCATCCAGCAAAGGCTTTTTTCTAATGTTCCAAAATAAAAATGTAGTCATACGCAGTTATAAAATCTCAAGCCTAAACATTGTTGTTCTGAATTAGACAAGGTTATACCCCGCATTTTTCACAAAGATCGCGATCACTAACCCCATACCCCTTCTGCCTTGGAGCCTTTTGCTATTGCATATAGAGGGGTTTTGGTGGAATGTCTCTACAATCAGTGCCAATCACCGATATGATAAGAACGTTACTCTCTGGATACGACCCTAAGCATAGACCATAATGGATTTTGCCACTATTGCTGCCCAGCTTAATGCTGGGATAATTTTGCCAGAGGGAATCGTCGTGATTACCCTGTTACTGGTTTTAGGAATTGATCTGATTGCGGGTAAACGTTCTGCTAATACCCTGCCTTACGTCGCTATTGGCGGACTACTGGTTTCCGTAGTCGCCTTGTACTATCGATGGGATGTTGCCCAACCCCTAGCTTTCTTTGGCGGGTTTAATGGGGATGCCATGAGTATCGCCTTTCGCGGCATCATCGCTTTATCGACGGCGGTAACCATTTTGCTGTCGATTCGCTATGTGCAGCAGTCTGGCACCTCGTTAGCCGAGTTTATCGGCATTTTACTCACCGCTACCTTGGGGGCGATGTTCCTCTGTGGCGCGAATGAACTGGTTACCATCTTTATTTCCCTAGAAACGCTGAGTATTTCGTCGTACCTGTTGACGGGATACATGAAGCGTGATCCCCGTTCCAATGAAGCGGCGCTGAAGTACCTGCTGATTGGCGCGTCAAGTTCAGCAGTGTTTCTCTATGGCGTGTCGTTGCTGTACGGCTTGTCTGGCGGCGAAACTAACTTAAATGGAATTGCCACCGGGATTGCTAGTTTAGAATCGACCCCATCCTTGGGTATTTTAATCGCTTTGGTGTTTGCGATCGCCGGAATTGCCTTTAAGATTTCGGCGGTTCCATTCCACCAGTGGACTCCTGACGTATACGAAGGTTCCCCGACTCCCGTTGTCGCCTTCTTGTCTGTCGGTTCTAAAGCCGCAGGCTTCGCCCTCGCCATTCGCTTACTGGTAACCGCGTTTCCCCTGGTTAGCGAACAATGGCACTTTGTCTTCACCGCCCTGGCTATCTTAAGTCTGGTATTAGGGAATGTGGTAGCCCTTACCCAAACCAGCATGAAACGCCTACTTGCCTATTCATCCATTGCCCAAGCTGGCTTTGTCATGATTGGTTTAATTGCGGGAACCGATGCAGGCTACGCCAGTATGATTTTCTATCTGCTGGTTTATTTGTTCATGAACCTGGGTGGTTTTGCTTGTGTGATTCTGTTTACCCTGCGAACTGGTACGGATCAAATCAGCGAATATGCGGGCTTGTATCAGAAAGATCCCCTGCTGACATTGGGACTCAGTATTTGTTTACTGTCCTTAGGTGGAATTCCACCTTTAGCGGGATTCTTCGGTAAAATTTACCTATTTTGGGCAGGTTGGCAAGCCGGATTGTATGGCTTAGTTTTGCTCGGTCTAATCACCACTGTGGTTTCCATTTACTACTACATCCGTGTCATCAAAATGATGGTGGTTAAAGAACCCCAAGAAATGTCCGACGCGGTGAAAAATTATCCGGAAATCCGCTGGAATTTACCCGGAATGCGTCCTTTACAAGTGGGTTTAGTTCTTTCTGTCGTCATTACGTCTCTGGCGGGAATTTTATCTAATCCCCTATTTACCCTCGCCAATAGTTCAGTGACTAATACGTCCATGTTGCACTCTTCGGTGATCCAATCTCAATCTCACACCCAACCAATTGCATCCATTGATGCCAATTTATCGCCAGATTAATCAATCAGATCCCCGACTTCTTGAAGAAGTCGGGGATCTCGTGCAGCGACAGAGAATTATTACTTATATCAAAGATGAGATAAAGTGATAGGAGAAGAATCCCATGTCCAAAACGCCATATAAAACAGACTATTATCAATGGATTCAAGAAACAGTCAACCAATTACAACACCGTAACTTTCAGGAGGTTGATTGGAATAATTTGATAGAAGAATTAGAAAGTATGGGTAAAAGTTAGAGACGAGCTGTATTAAGTCTTTTAACCCGTTTATTAGAACATCTGTTGAAATTATCCTATTGGGAAGCCGAGAAAGAGTATTCAGGAAATCTTATGGCGGCGGAAATTGTCAATTTTCGCGCTCAAATTCAACAGCGTTTAGAAGACAGTCCCAGCTTAAAACCTGAACTAGACGCGATGTATGCCAAAGCATATCCTGTGGCGGTTAAGTCGGTTTCTAAGCTGTTTTCACTGCCAAAGGATGCTCATATTTCCCTAGAACAAGCCCTGGATGAAGATTGGTTTGTTGTTGATGAATCTGGAGAGTCTTGAAGAATATAGCAACCGCCGTAGCGGTTAGGACACATGAATCATTTGGTAGAGACGTTCCGCTGTTGTAGAGACGCGCCACGGCGCGTCTCTACATTAGAAATTGTAATTCACACTAAAATAAAAGCCATCATCCTGAGCATTTTCCCCGCGATCCTCTAAATCAACCAAAGGCAAACCATAATCCAGCCGCAGGTTTAAATTAGGCAGAGGTTCCCACAATATCCCTAAACCTAACCCAGCTATAAAGGTCTGGTCTAGTAATTCATTGGGATTCGTCCCTCGATTCCAAACATAACCGACATCGAAAAACGGCGCCAAAACAAAGGTAGCAATCCCCGATTCATCCCGTTCTAACGTAATCCGATCTTCTACCGAAATGCGAAATCCATTATCTCCCGCCCGGACATTTTGGCGATAGCCTCGTACCGATTGACCGCCACCAATGACAAATTGTTGAGCCGGTAATAAACTATCAAAGGCTAACTGGAGATCCGCTTGAATAATTAAAAAGTTATCCGGATTGATAATTTGTACCCGCTGGATTTGAGCCAACCAACTGACAAACTGACCATCGGGCCAATCCTCATCAATATCCGAGTTTTCTGTCGCATCAAATAAGCCAGTACCAAAACTAAATAGCGAACGGAATGCCCACGCCCCAGAAGTTTGACGTAGGGTGTATTCTTGTCCAAACTTAACTACACTGGTGCGACTCACCCCATCTTCCTCTGGTCCGAGGCCAAAGGGTGTTGGTCCAGCAAAAGTAAAGGTTTGACCGTCTTGATGAGTAAACCCTAACGATAACGCCAATTCTCGACGCGGTGTGCGGATTAAGGGTTGGCGATAGTTAATTTCATAGAGTTCGGATTCTCCTTGGATCTCCAGATTCTCTAAATCTTCTTGAATTACTTGATTCTCATTAAACGATGCTCGCAGTTGCACCGTACCATTCATAGCGTTGATTGGCGCCCGATAATTAAAATCCCAGGTATGGGCACCACCAGCCGTTGTTCGGTTATATTGTGCCGAAATTTCATCCCCAATCCCGGTTAGATTGAGATAACGGGCATTCGTAGTGAAACGTTCAGCACCTACACTGGGAGGGGAATAGTTATCAATACCGACACTTCCGTCAAAGGGATCGGCTTCCGATATCCGCACCACGAGAATACTTTGTCCTAATCCAGTTCCCGCCCTCAAAGAGGCTTCCACATTTTCAAATAACGGATTAACTCGTAACAAGCGCAATTGGTCTTCTAACGCACCTGTATTCAGGGGTGTATCCGCCCCTAATCGAATACGCGATCGCACGTAACTCGGGTTCAGCCGTCGTGCCCCTTCCACCTGGATGGCTTCCAGACTCCCTTCAATCACCCGAATTTCCACCACATCGGTATCCAGGGTTTCTTCGACCAAAACTGCCCTAGAGGTAATGTAGCCTTGTTCCAAATACAGTTGAGAAATCGCATCCGCCACACTTCTAAGTTCTTCCAGAGTGACGGTATTTCCTTCCACTGGTTCAATAATCGGGTTAAATTCATCCTCCCCAAAAATCGTACTCCCGGTGACATTAATCTCTTGGACTTGAATCTGCCTCTCTTCCGGCGAGGTGTCATCATTCTGTTTGGTGTTCGCCGCAATCAAACGAATGTCATGGCTACTGGCAACGATTGGCGACTGATTCTGGTTCGGGGAGGATAAAGGTTGCTCAACGACGTTAATCCTGGGAGTGGAGTGAGGTTCCTCTACTTTAATGGGTGAGTGTTGTGGGCGTTGCCGAGGGTTAACCGTTTCCGGTGGAGTTGCGGGCAATTGTTCCACCTGCCCGATTACAGACTGAACTGGGGAACCCAGCAGACTCGCGGCTTGGCGATTTTCCGGTTGGAGACGGGCAGGGTGAATCTGAGACGGTGCTAAACGTGCCGCCTGTCGATTTGCTGCTGTTAAGCGAGTGGGATGAATTTGAGTTCCCCGAACAGGGCGGTGATCTGGCGTTGATTCAGAATGACGTGAAGAGTGACTCTCTAAGTTACTCGTATCCAGAACCTGTATCCTCGCGTTCTCTCCATCCCCAGGTTTTGACTCTGCCTCTGGGGAATTAACAGTGAGAGAATTATCCAGAGAAAGACTAGACAGTTGATGGTTGTCCCAATGACCGGAAACCTGCTTAATCACAGGTCTTTCGGGATGATTAGGGTAGGCAACATCTATCCTCCCACCCTGAACATGAGCTAACTGGTGACGGAACGGAGAAACGTGAACCGTTTGAAAGACAGTGGGATCAGGCTGGGTAGGATTGAGGATATCTCCAGGTACAACAATGGGATCAAAGAGAATCGCCCGCAGCCTATCTAGCCTATCTATATGATGTAAAACAATACTTGAGCGTTCTAAACGGGGAAACCTGTGTACACCGGAATCATGAAGCGTTGCGATCGGCAAACGGGCAGGTTGAAGCGGTTGGGGTTTAACCGCTTGAGGTTTGAGATTCGTGGGCTTTCGGGATGTTGATCTAGACGGTGTTGGTTTAACATTCAACGACTGAGGCTTAGTCGCCGCAGACGGAGTCGGTTTCAGGCGTGAAGCGGGAGACTTGACCGATTTACCCTTCACCCTGCCCATCTTGGACATTTCCAGACTCAGGACTTGACCACCCATGACCCCCTTTGAGGTTGAGTCAGTCAACTTGGATGGGGTTTCACCAAACGCCATGGTTGCCATGCCAATTCCTGTCAGAACTGAAAGCAAACTTACAAAAAGATTAAGCTGTAAATACCACTTCATCAAGGTAAAAACTCGACTTTAAACGAGCAAGTACTGCGTGAACCATCAACCTGTTTTTGGGAGTCTCCCCCCAAACCCTTATTGTTATCTCAGCTAAGATGTCCTTTGGGCAAGCAACTCCATCAGGAATTTGACCCAGATCTGATGTCAGGGAACAATCAAATCTGTGTCCCCAGTTGAGATTGATAGGGTAGACAACTATTCTGAATGCTAATTCTTGCTAGACCCATGGGGAGCGCCTTAGCTGCCCAAAATAGTTTACCTTACACAAACTACCATGCTCTCAAGCCAAATGTCGGCAATTAGTTTCAGTTATTAACGTTTAATCGCATCTGACGAATTTTTCGGTAAAGTGGTTCGTTCACCATAGTTCAATAGCCGTTCAATTGTTGCCAGCCGATTCTCCCACACCTGAACTTGATAAGGGTGGCGCATCCCTTGCTGCTGCATCCATTGGGGGAATTGAGATCGGAACGTGGCGAGGGCGGCTTGGGCGGTTCGCATAAGCTGCGGTGAGGGTTCCGTAGCCAGTTGCTTGAGCGCCTGATCTAGCTTTTCTGTTTGAGCCACCCATTCAGTAAAGGCGTCTTGATGAATGGCGAGTTGCTCATTCGTGACCAAAAAGTTCCATTCCCGTTGCAGCGCCACAAATCGATCCCTGGCGACTTGGAATGGCTGACGGTAAGGAATTGGCTCAGTTGAGGTAGACTCCGGTTGACCTTGAGTCTGTTGGAAAATACGATGTAAATTCTCGTTAAGATTCTCAACCGCAAACACAGCATACCCGTTGGCAGGTAAATCCCGCAGCAGTTGGATTTGGTCAACTGCCACAACATCGGGTAAATTCAACAAACGAATCCCTGGAATCAGCAACGCTTGGTTGAGTGTCGCTTCGGTGAGTAACGGTTGGGTAAGACTGTGCAACCCTTCGGTATCCAAGGCATAAGTCATCGGTACAACTAGATCAATATACCCCTGCTTTGCCCATTCTTCCCAGTTTTGCTGCAACCGTTGCTGACGTTCCGCTGGGGGTAGGGGAAATACGGCAGCCGAGAGAATCAAATCGGGACGTTGCGACAACAGACGCGCTGATACTGATGCGACAAAGCTGTCCACTTGGCGGATACGAAACTCTGTCCATTGCTGCCATAATTGGCGATCGCGAGGATACACCTCTATCGGATCAACCCCGGTTCGTTCCTGAAATTGCTGACGCGCCGCCACCCCATACCCATACGTTTGATTCACGCGCGGATCTTGAAACGGATAGCGAATATAATCCAGTTGAATCCCATCCACGTCATATCGGGTGGCAATTTCCTCCAGCAGCGCCATTAAATACTCCCGCACTTCCGGGTTGGCGGGATCAAAAAATGCCTTTCTCGTATTCGGCGCAAACAAGCGTCCCTGCTTATCAAAAATCGCCCAATCTGGATGCGCCGCTAAAACTGGACCCGGATAATCCAACGGCTGATTTAATAGAGCATTGTGACGCTGATTCGCCGCCGCAAAAATCCACACCCAAGCATGTAACTCCATCCCCCGTTCATGAGCCAAGTCCACGGCGGCTTCTAGAGGGTCCCAGCCGCGCACCAGAGGATTTTGTTCAGGGGCAACCTGGCTCGGGTAAATCGGATAACTGGCGTTAACGGTTTCAAAGAAAACCGTATTAAATCCCGCCTTTGCCAGATTATCGAAGAGTTTAACTAAGTCCTGTTTACGCTTTGCCTTGACAATTGTCCCCCGATCCAACCAAATTGCCCGAATTTCAGGTTGGGCAAGTTGACGCTCCATCGGATAATTATCCCAGAGTAGCCGTCGGGCATTAATCCACTGTTGTCGCGCTGCCGTATAGTCCTGTTGCTCAACCGCACCCAGAAAATTTTCTAAGCCAATTCTCGCTTGCGCCAACGCCGAAACCGTGGTTCGATTTGGATGGGAATGCCGTTGATTTCCATGTTCTGATTCCTTGGCACTCATCCCCGCTAAGGACTCAACACTCTCCTGAGTGAGCAAGCCAACCTCACTGTTATGAGCATTAGCCCTTAATAATGTACTTTCCACCCGACCAATTAAGTTTTCCAACTCCCGACTCATCGCCGTCACTTCATTGGCGGTAAGGGTTCCCCAATTGTTCGCTGGAGTTTGGGCGGGAAGCACTAAGCGATCGCCTTCGCTGGGAACAGGAGTCGGATTAGTTGCGCGGCGGGTATCTTGGCGTTTTTGCTCCGGTCTGATTGGGGGTACAGGAGTCGTTGCCAAGGATTGATTTTGACCACAATTTGGCGGGGATGAATTCGCCATCTTTCCAGGCATCGGCGTAACATTATAATGACTCAGCGCGGCTTGCAGCCAAACCACATCCATCTGGGCGGCGTCTTCCCCATCCACTCCCCAGCGCCAGCCCAAAAAAATCGATTGATCCGTCGTCACCACTGCTGGGGGACTTTCCGACTGATTCCATACAGCCGCCGTTTCAGCATCCAAGCTGGCGGGAATCACCACACCCCCTTGCACCTCTCCCACTAATCCCGCATCGGGTATCCAGCTTGGGGAAGAAATCGATAATCGTTCCAATCGAGACGGCTGACTCAAACCAAATCCCCAGTAGGCACCTAAGAGCGATCGCAAACGATTTCGCACCTCAGGTGGAGAGACAACACCCGCCGCACCACTGACAATGATCCGCCCGCCTTGACGCATCCACTCTTGCAGAGTCGCCAGGTGTTCGGGTTCTAGGCGTTCAATATTCGGTAAAAATAGGAGTTGGGTATTGCCTAGATCAGAACGTTGATTAACCTGGCTCAAGTCAACCACGCAGTAATCCACATCCGTTGACTGCAAGCGATCGGTAATAGCTGACCAATTTGCCTGATTATCCGGACTTTTCACCACCCCTAAGTTGACCGTTTGAGCGAACGCCCTGGGGTTACCTAGTAAGGTATTGATTGTCGTCGCGATCGCAATGCCAATCACCCATTTCTTCATAAGCTATCTTTAATATTTAAGGAAGCGGGTTTTTTGAGCCATGACCCCTGATCAATTATCAGTCAACCCTGAACCAATGACAAATGATAGGTGTCTTTAATTATCCTTTTTAAGTCTGTAATTAAATCGGCTTCTCGATTGCCACTCACTCCACCGACGGGAGGCATAATCACTAATTCACCTTTAGCTGTTTGTTCCAGTTGCCACGTTTGATTGGCTTGACAAAGTTGGTAAAATTGTTCGTCGCTTAAGCCAACATTCTTTAAGTTTAAAATGACGGGTGAGTAAGTGAGCATGGCGGGAAACTTTAAATATCAATAGATGAAGTCGTGTATTTAAGTAATATGTCTTTCCGCTAGTCGCATTATTGTCCGTGAGATTTTAACTCAGCTATAATCTTTTCGGTTTTTCGTTTCGACTTTCTTAATCCGTACATCCGCGAGCAAAAGGAAGTAATAATGGCAATTAAGTCTTCCATTAATTCATCTTTTTTATCCTCACTTTGATTAACAATTTCAACTTTTTTGTCTAATTCTTTG
>NZ_JAVJTO010000093.1:0-20174 GCF_040220235.1 Coleofasciculus sp. B1-GNL1-01 | reverse complement strand
GCATAAGCAAAACCCTGAGATTAGCGGGATAGAGTACCAAAGAGGTGAACTGTTCGGTTTTGAGGTCAAAGAGTATTTACTCGCCAAATGGAACAGAAAATGTGCTTACTGTGGCATTGAAAATGTACCTTTTGAGATTGAACATATCCTCGCCAAAAGCAAGGGAGGTTCAAATAGAGTCAGTAATCTTTGCCTGAGTTGCCATTCCTGTAACCAAAATAAAGGGAACCAACCTATTGAGGAGTTTTTGAAGAGGGAGCCTGAAGTTCTGAAACGAGTTCTAGCTCAAGCCAAAGCACCTCTTAAGGATGCCACTGCCGTTAATGCTACTCGCTGGGAACTGTACAGAAGACTTCAATCAACGGGTTTACCTGTAGAGTTAGGTTCTGGGGGTTTGACAAAGTTTAACCGTCAAACCCGAGGAATTGAGAAAACTCACGCTTTCGATGCAGCTTGTGTTGGTGCTTCAACGCCTGAAAAACTTCTTCTCAACGGAATTAAACCTTTGATTATCAAAGCCAAAGGTCACGGAAGAAGGCAACGTTGCGGAACCAATAAATTTGGTTTCCCAATTCGCCATGCTCCGCGAGAGAAGTTTTTCTTATGTTTCCAAACCGGAGACTTGGTGACAGCAAATGTCCTAACTGGAAAATATGCAGGAACTTACACAGGTCGAATCGCTATTCGATTCAGACCGAGATTCAAGTTAACCACAGGAGGTAAAAGCTTCGACGTGCATCCGAAATATTTAAAAACCATTCACAAGGCTGACGGCTATGAATATGCATCTTGATTTATTTGTTGGCGGCAATTCCCCAGACGCTGACCGTTCAGGTACAGACGTCCGCCCCCTTGCCGCAATTATGATGGTTCAAACGCCATTACGACAGTCTGACAATTCACTCCATCCGGATACGGCGAATTCCTCAGCCTCCGTACCCACCTCAGTGCGAGACTGGCTCAACTCTGTAGCCCAACGGATTATCGCAGGCGATCGCATCAATCGAGAGGAAGCGCTGAAACTGACGCAGATAGCGGGACAAGACAATATTCTGCTCCTGTGTGAAGCCGCCGATCAAGTGCGCCAAGCCTGCTGCGGTAACACCGTGGATTTATGCAGTATTGTGAACATTAAATCCGGTAGCTGCTCAGAAAACTGCGGCTTTTGCGCCCAATCTGCCCATCATCCGGGAAAGGATTCCCCCATATACGGACTCAAATCCCCAGAGGAAATACTGGCACAAGCCAAAGCCGCCGATGCAGCAGGGGCAAAGCGTTTTTGTTTGGTGAGTCAAGGGCGTGGACCGAAATATCAGTCTCCCAAATCCACAGAATTTGAGCAAATTCTGGAAACTGTTCAGCAGATTATTAGTGAAACTAATATTAAGCCCTGTTGTGCTTTAGGCGAAGTGACACCGGAACAGGCACAAGCACTCAAGGAAGCCGGAGTCACCCGCTATAACCATAACTTAGAGGCATCGGAGAACTTTTTCCCGGAAATCGTCACCACTCACCGTTGGCGCGATCGCGTTGAGACGATTAAGCACCTGAAAGCCGCCGGAATTCAAGCTTGTACGGGTGGCATTTTGGGCATGGGAGAAACCTGGGAGGATCGGGTGGATTTAGCCTTAGCCTTGCGGGAATTAGAGGTGGAATCTGTCCCCCTAAACTTGCTGAATCCCCGTCAAGGAACGCCCTTGGGAGAACAGACAAAACTTGATCCGTATGAAGCACTAAAAGCGATCGCGATTTTCCGCCTGATTTTGCCCGAACAAATCATTCGCTATGCTGGTGGACGAGAAGCGGTGATGGGCGAACTCCAAGCCTTAGGATTGAAAGCCGGGATTAATGCCATGTTAATTGGTCATTACCTCACCACTTTAGGACAGCCGCCAGAACACGATCATGCCATGTTAGAGTCATTAGGCTTAACCGGAGGCGAAGCACCGCTTCCCGGAGAGCATCAATCTCAGCCAGTATAGAGGGGGAGTTAAAAACGATTCGCGTAAAAGTGTCTGCTCCCCATGAACTCGTTTGGGCTTTAATTGGCTTATTACTGACTATCGGTGGCACCTTTTTAGAAGCCTTCGTGACAAATCCGCCCTGGGATTGGTCAAGCCAAGGAATTCAACCCATTTCCTTAGGCGTTACCTGTCAGATTGGGGCGGTTCTACTTGTTGGGTGTTTAGGCGGAAAAAATGCAGGTGTCCTGTCTCAAATTGCTTATGTGGTTTTAGGTTTAATTTTACCGGTCTTTGACCAAGGTGGGGGTTTAGACTATGTAATAAAACCCATGTTTGGGTATTTATTAGGATTTATTGCGGGAGCCTGGGTTTGTGGTTTTTTGGCGTTTCGTCTGCCTTTGCGATTAGAATCCCTAGGGTTTAGCTGTTTATGTGGTTTGTTCACAATCCATATTTACGGAATAGGCTATTTAACGATTTTTCATCTTATTTTGAACATGACAACTAGGGATGGCTTATCGTTGATGGATACCATGTTGAAATACTCGATTTATCCTTTACCCGGACAGTTAGCCATTGTTTGTGCAGTGACGGTTGTAGCGTACACCCTGCGTCATTTATTGTTTTATTAGTCCTAAGTTTTGTAAATAAGCCTCAACCCCTGACAAAGGACAAATGACGAATGACAAAGGACAATCCCCACCGTTAAATTTAATTGAGTCCACCTACTTAACCATGCCTTTTAGAAAAAATCGTTACTTCTGGGTAATTGCCGCTATTAGCGTAATTGTGGATCAATTAACTAAATATTTAGTGGTACAAAATTTTGCCTTATACGAAAGTTGGTCTGTGATTCCCGATATTTTTCACTTAACCTATGTACTCAATACCGGGGCGGCATTTAGTCTGTTTAGTCAAGGTGGCGTGTGGCTACGCTGGCTATCACTGGCAGTGAGTCTGGGGTTAATGGGGTTGGCATGGTTTGGTTCCCGGCTGAAACCGATTGAGCAGTTAGGCTACGGGTTTATTTTAGGGGGTGCATTGGGGAATGGAATTGACCGATTTTTTAATGATTGTATCGTCAATGGAAAACAGTTAACCTGTGTGGTTGATTTTCTAGAGTTTCCGATTGTCAAGTTTCCTGTATTGGTCGATTTTCGTCATATTCGACTCGCGCCTTTTCCGGTGTTTAATTTTGCTGATGTTTTTATTAATCTAGGGATTATTTGTTTGTTAATTATCAGTTTTCGCCAAAGCCCACCGACGACTCACTCAAACAGGTAGTCTGAGTGTGCCGTTTTCAAGGGGTCAACTTAAGCGACAGCCCTCACCCCCAGCCCCTCTCCCGACCCCCCTCGTTCCCCCCTACAAGAGGGGGGAGGACAGAGGATGCTTCGCTTTTTTTGCACGGGAGAGGGGAGTCTAAACCGACGCTTGAGGATAAGTCTGTTGCAAAAACTCCATTGAAGCAGAAGGAATCAATATTGCCTTTGTCTCTAAGCTGCTGTCGTTGCGTCTCGTCTTCGGCTTTGGTGTTGAAGGGTTGACCAAAGGGCGATTCGGGAAATAATTAGGCGAAAGTCAGTCAAAATTGTGGCTAGATTTTCGGGGGTTAGTACGGGAACGTGGACAAAAATGCAGCCCGTTGTTGGCGAATAATCCTGAAAATAGCGTAATAGCTGATAATAGAGTCCTTCACAGACAAATTTACCCGCGTCATGGCTAATCTCAGTTTCAGTTAATCCCTCGACTAATTTCTCTAAGTCTACAGCAGTTTCGAGAAATTGAGTCTCGAAAGATGTCTCATTGCCAAAGAAAGCGGGAAGACAATAGGACAACCCATTCAGGCTTAAAATTGGTTGAAGAACTAGATAATAAATGAACCAATACACTTGAGCAACAAGGTATCGAGGCGTTGCCCCAACTTCTACAGTTAATTGGGAACGGGATTCCGCCATACCGCAACAGATTACCACATCCGGTTGCAGGTGTTCAATTTGCGCGATCGCTAAATCGCTGGCTGGAAATACGTCCACGGGTAGCTGTCTCAGGAACGTTAAAGATATGGCTTGATCCGGGAATGGGTCATTCTCAGCTTGGAGTTTGAGGAGTAAATCATCGGACGCATTGGATTTCTGATGAGGTAACCAGGTTTGAAAGGAGGTCAAAAGGATGGTTGTTGGCATTTATGATTAAGCACCGAACTCACTAAAATATAGATTGAACCATAAAAATAACGAGGAATCGGTTCATGCCAATCATTGCGGTGGTTGATTACGATATGGGTAACTTGCACTCGGCTTGTAAAGGGTTGGAGAATGCAGGTGCAACAACCAAGATAACGGATGTCGCGGCTGAGATTGAACAGGCGGATGCAGTGGTACTACCGGGAGTTGGTTCATTTGATCCTGCTGTACAGCATTTGCGATCGCGCGGACTTGAGGAACCGATTAAACGGGTGATTGCCAGTGGTAAACCGTTCCTGGGTATCTGTTTGGGGTTGCAAATTCTGTTTGAGGGTTCAGAAGAAGGAAAAGAACCCGGATTAGGGATTATTCCTGGAAAAGTGCGGCGATTTCAGCCAGAACCGGATATCCGCATTCCGCACATGGGGTGGAATCACTTGGAGTTGACTCAACCGGATTGTCCTTTGTGGATGCAGTTATCTGAGAACCCGCAAGTTTATTTTGTCCATTCCTACTACGTTGACCCCGTTGATCCAACGATTCGCGCTGCTACTGTCACCCACGGATCACAACAAGTCACGGCTGCGATCGCACGGGATAATATGATGGCGGTTCAGTTCCATCCCGAAAAGTCGTCCACCGCAGGCTTACAAATTCTATCGAACTTTGTTACCCTTCTGAAAACGCCTGTATCTGTCTAAGATTGGGGAACAGGGAACAGGGAACAGAAGCTCTTAAACCTGAGTCAGGGCGGGTTTTGTAACCAAACGAGGGAAAACAATCAAAATTAGTCCCTAAACCCGCCCCTACAAACCCGATTTTATCGAGGGTTGCGGCGGGTCAAGACTTAAAACTCTTTGGTTGTAATAACTCTGTCCGACTACTTAGGGCTTGCTGCACAAAGCCGAAACTGCAAAGCCCATCAATACTTTGAGGCGTATGGACAGTGGATAAAGTGCAAGGAAATAGGGTAGCATCCTTCATAAGTATGGCATCACCTTGCTCAGGGAAAATGTACCCTTGCTCCCCCAGCTCCCTCAGCTCCCCCAGCTTCCCCAGCTCCCCCTCACCACAACACTTATTCAGCAGCCCCTACTTAGCCCATCACCCCATCACCCCAGCTTCCCTATCTTCCCCTGATCAGCGCAACTCGGTCTGAACATTGGTAGGCTGGAAAGAGTCGCCAATGGCGTTTAAGTAAGGAGAGTAAACGTTGAAGTATCAGAATTCACAGAATTGGCAAGCTTTAGTGGGAGGGGTTATCGCAGCAGCCTTGATTCTCCTTAGCTTTAGCTCCTTTGTGATCATCAACCCAGGTCAAGCCGGGGTCATCAGCATCTTGGGTAAAGCGAGAGATGGAGCCTTACTAGAGGGAATCCACATCAAGCCCCCCCTAATTTCAGTGGTGGACGTATATGATGTGACTGTGCAAAAATTTGAAGTTCCTGCTCAGAGTTCCACCAAGGATCTTCAGGATCTATCGGCTAGCTTCGCGATTAACTTCCGCCTTGACCCCACACAGGTGGTTCAGATCCGACGCACACAAGGCACATTACAGAATATCGTCTCGAAAATTATCGCCCCTCAAACTCAGGAATCGTTCAAAGTTGCAGCGGCTCGGCGAACGGTAGAAGAAGCCATCACCAAACGGACTGAACTAAAGCAGGACTTTGATAATGCTTTGAATGAACGATTGGAAAAGTATGGCATCATCGTCCTAGATACCAGCGTCGTTGACCTAACCTTCTCCCCAGAGTTCTCCAGGGCGGTTGAGGAAAAACAAATCGCTGAACAACGGGCGCAACGTGCTGTTTACGTTGCCCGGGAAGCCGAACAACAAGCCCAAGCGGATATTAATCGCGCTAAGGGTAGAGCCGAAGCCCAACGACTATTAGCGGAAACCCTGAGAGAACAAGGTGGACCCTTAGTTCTGCAAAAAGAAGCGATTGAAGCCTGGAAACAAGGTGGGGCGCAAATGCCGAAAGTTTTGGTCATGGGTGGTGATTCCAATAGTAGTGTGCCATTCCTATTTAACTTAGGGGATGTGGCACAAGAAGCGACGCTATCCCGGTAAGGAGACGAAATATCCTGTAGGGACAACCCGCTTCGTCTAATGAACAACTCCAGACGATGAGGTACAGCCTCAAGCAAGATCCCCGACTTCTCCAAGAAGTGGGGGATCTTTGTTGTGTACCTCTCTCCAAACCTCTCTCCTGCTCTTGAGAAGGCTTTGAATTCTCCCCCATGGAACAAAAAACGAAGCATCTGCTGGCTTCCCCCTGGTTAGGTTTGATGTTAATTTTTCCCCATAGCGTGAAAAGTCAGCTAAACCCGCCCCTACAGAATTTCTAAACTAAACCCAGGCAATACTTCCTCCCCTACCTTACATAAAATCTAAAGTGTAGCTGCGGTTTCTAACCGTTCTATTGAAAATGGTGCTTTGCTGTAAAATACACTCTGCCTCTAAAACCATCAATCCCGGCGTTTCCCAAACCGCACAATCAGTTCTCAACGATGCCAAAACAGGTTGTTTACCAGCTTTAAGTTGAGCGATGGCTTGATTTGCCGCAGGTTGGTACTGCATCAACCAAGAATCATTCGCAATCGATTCGGCGGTTAACGGTGTAGTCGGTAGCAGCCAAAAATCAATCCCATACTTTTGGATAAATTCCTGGACAATCGCCAAATCTGGACTATATTGGGCTTCAATTAAATCCGACATCCGCTGGCGAAATTGGCGATAATAGCCCCAATGATAGGGAATTGCATATTCGCGACCCACTAAAATTGACCGTTGAGCAAACGTGGGTAAATTATTCGCTTCTTCTACTAACGAGGCAATTTTACTGTCTTTGGGTTGCTGTTGGAAAAACTCATATAACGTCGGCACATTGCCACCAATATAAGCCGTCCAGGGAAACGTATTCAGAACCAAGTGAGGATATCCGATTAAGGTAATTCCGATTACACTGGTTAACCCCAATGCCAAAACTGATCCCAATTTGACCGTAGAGATGCGCCATGGCACGTCTCTACACGCGAAAACCGCGTCTAGGATTAGGGTAATAACGATTGCCGCCGCCAGCGCGATCGCAATCCGCAGGCTATGCTGAGTATAACGGCTGGGTAGGTGCAGTTTGAACAGCAGGGCATGGGCGGCTAAAAATAAAATAGCGGACGCGACTAGGAATTTGACCAAGACTCCCATCTTTCCAGTTATCTGCTTGGTGAGGGGAAAACGAGAGGGAAAGCGTAATAGAACAGGTAATAGCAACCCCAAATAACTCAGAGGCGGCGCTAAGGCTGTATCAATGCGGATACCACTGCGTCCATTAAACCAGAATGACCAAGCATCGTTGACAAAAAAGCGGGTTCGCCCTTCAGATAAGAAATCGGGTAAACCTTTGGCTTGTGCGGCGGTAATGACTGGGGCAAATTCTGACAGACTCATCGTGTAAGGGAATAACACCACAAACGCTACCGCCAAACCCGTGAAACAGAACCAATAATCGCGGCGAGTTTGAGACGGATAGGGGACTTTTCGGTTAAACCGCCATAACTGTAAAATTAGAAACACCGCGCAGACTAGCACCAATGAGGGATAGAATAATCCTAACAGCGCGATCGCGATTCCGATTCCGATCAGCGACTGGCGCATCCCATAATACAAAAATGCCAACAGGATAGGATAAATAAACGCCTTGGGAGTTCCCGATATTAACCCATCCTGCATCCACAGATTTTGATTAAGTAGTACAGAGGCGATCAATCCAGTCAGAGGTATGGGTAACAATTGCACCGCCACGCCAAAACAGTAACCTGTGGTAACTAATCCCAAAACCAGGGGCAGAACTTTACTCAAAACAATCGGATCAATGCCAAGTTTTGCTATGAAATGATACAGGGCGCGATATCCTAACGGTGCAACCGATTGGAAATAATCGGCAATGATATCATTCGGAAATAACTCTGGATCTAAAAATCGCCGCATCCAGAAGACGTGTTGTCGCGCATCATCCTGCACCACGTACTCGCTGCTGAAGGCGGGTTGAAGGGCTAAAGTGCCGTAAAGTGTGGCAATTAGTAGACTCAGCGTCAACCAAACCCTAAAGTAAGGCTTCGTTGTACCTGTGAGAAAACGGTGCAAATTGGTTATCCACATTCAGTTGATCACAATGGTTTCGATTTATAACTGGGCTGTATTACAAGTCATATAAATGTATGACATAAACAAATAAAATTAAGCTTGATTTAAGCATCTAATAAGTCTTCATAGAGTATAATTACATAAAACTGTATGTGTTAAATAAAGGTAAGCCACGCTAACGCTTCATTGTCGGGTGTCATTTACCGTTACTTTTTCCGGGTGGGTTTCGCGATCGCTCTCTATAGACAACGTGGATACTATTGGCTGTCGCTGATGGGAGTATATCACCTTTGTAGGTTGGGTTGAGGAACAAAACCCAACGTCATCGTTAGCCTGTTGGGTTTCGCTGACGCTTTACCCAACCTACGAGAACAGTTTGTGCTGTCCCTAACAGGTTCCCTTTGCTAACTTCTGGGGAAGAAGTGCTTCTTTTCGATAAATAACGAATAAATGACAAATGACGAATAACACGACTTTAAAAATTGCTCACTACCGCATTCTGTCCCAACTCTACGAAAGTGCTAATACCTTAGTTTATCGCGGTATTCAGGAAGGGGAACACCAACCTGTGATTCTCAAAGTACTTAAACAAGACTATCCCACTCCGCAAGAGTTAACTCGATATCGACAAGAGTATGAAATTACCCACAATCTGACAATTAATGGCGTAGTTAAGGCATATTGTATCCAACCCTATCAGAGAACCTTAGTCATCATCTTAGAGGATTTTGGCGGTGACTCCTTAAAACAGTGGATGAGTCAGCCAACAACACTATCCTCACCTCTACCTCTACGAGACTTTCTCAACATTGCCATCAAGATAGCCGAAATTCTCGCCCAGATTCATGGGGTTCACGTCATTCATAAAGATATTAACCCCAGCAATATTGTCTTCAACCCCGAAACTGGACAACTCAAAATCATTGACTTTGGCATCTCCACCCAGCTTACCCGCGAAAATCCAGCACTCAAAAATCCTCATGTCTTAGAAGGAACCTTAGCCTATATTTCCCCTGAACAAACCGGGCGGATGAATCGTTCGCTCGACTATCGCACCGATTTTTACTCCCTAGGTGTCACCTTCTATGAACTCCTAACTGGAACGCTACCCTTTGAGACAAAGGATGCTATAGAATTAGTCCATTGTCATATTGCCAAAGTTCCGACACCGCCCCATCTTGTGCTTGAAAAAGCGCCTAGAGACGTTCCGGTAAAACCTCTGAAACCCATTCCGCCAACCGTTTCTAATATTGTCATGAAACTGATGGCAAAAACCGCTGAAGAACGGTATCAGAGTGCTTGGGGACTGGTGGCTGATTTGCAAACCTGTCAGAGACAATTAGCCGAGACGGGAACAATTAACGACTTTACTCTGGGTTCTCACGATATCTCCGAACAGTTCCAAATCCCCCAAAAACTTTATGGGCGAGAGGCAGAAGTGGACACCTTACTCGCGGCTTTTGATCGCGTGGCGAATCGAGAGGATCAGGACATTCATAAATCGGTAAATTCTTGCGTCGATGGTTCACTCTCCACGTCTCATCCCCCCATCGAGATGATGCTAGTAGCGGGGTATTCTGGTATTGGTAAATCCTGCTTAGTTGCCGAAATTCATAAACCGAATACGCGACTACGCGGCTATTTTATCTGCGGCAAATTTGACCAGTTTCAACGCAACGTTCCCTACTCGGCTATTGTCAGCGCGTTTAAGGAATTGGTGCAGCAAATCTTAACTGAAAGCGAAGCCCAACTCAATCAATGGCGCGAAAAACTATTAGCTGCTTTGGGAAGCAATGGTCAGGTGATTATTGATGTTATCCCGGAAGTAGAACGAATTATCGGTCAACAGCCAGCGGTGCCAGAATTAGGGTCACAAGAAGCCCAAAATCGGTTTAATATTGTCTTTCGCAAGTTCATGCGGGCATTTTGCTCACCCGAACATCCGTTAGTGATATTTCTCGATGATTTGCAGTGGGTAGATTTGGCGACGCTGAAGTTAATTCAACTGATTATGACCGATAGCGAGATCCATTATCTATTTTTAATCGGTGCCTATCGGGATAATGAAGTCAACTCTACTCATCCGTTAATGATGACAGTAGATGGATTACAAAAACAAGGCGCGACAGTTAACTATATTACCTTATCTCCTTTAAAATTAGACCATATTCGCCAAATTATTTGTGACACCTTAAAATCCCCACCCGCATCCGCCCAGCATTTAGCTGAATTGGTGATGAGCAAAACGGCAGGGAATCCATTTTTCGTGAATCAGTTTTTAAGGAATCTTTATGCGGAAAACTTAATTAAATTCAATCTGCAAAATCATCAATGGCAGTGGGATGTCAATAAAATTCAGGAAAAAAATATTACCGATAACGTCGTCGAATTGATGACCAATCGGTTAAAAAAGCTGCCGAATTCAACCCAGCATGTCTTACAGTTAGCCGCCTGTATCGGTGCTAATTTCAACTTATCCACGCTGGCAATTGTCTGTGAACAACCAGAGGATGTGATTTTCGCGAACTTAGTCACAGCCGTTCAATCGGAATTAATCGTACCCCTATCAGAACTCAATCCAGACTTGCTGGTTCACGAGTATAAATTCCTGCATGACCGAGTACAACAAGCGGCGTATGCTTTAATTGATGAGTGCCAAAAGAAAGCGGTTCACTTACAAATTGGTCGTCTACTTTGGCAGAGTGCTGACTCGGAAACCTTAGCGGATAAAATATTTGCAATCGTTGATCATCTGAATCAAGGGATTGGTGATCCTTGGGATTATCCATCAGGAGAAATTAGTCAAGCCGAACGCCATCAAATCGCCCAATTGAATTTAATCGCGGGTCAAAAAGCCAAAGGATCAGCCGCTTATGGTGCAGCGCTCAACTATTTAACCGTGGGGCGAGAACTTCTGGGTGCAGAGAGTTGGCAATGGGACTATAACTTAACTTTAGCCTTATATGAAGAAGCCGCCCAAGCTGCCTATTTAGGTGGCAAGTTTACGGTAATGGAAGAATTGACTGAGGTTCTCTTCGCCCATGCTAAAACCGTGCTAGAAAAAGTTAATGTGTATGAAGTTAAGATTCAAGCGATCGCGTCGCAAAATAATCTCAAAGAAGCGATTCATCTTGGACTGCAAGTGCTGAATTTATTGGGAATTCGTTTACCTGAAGAACCCAGTGCTGCGGATTTGCAAAATGGAATCGAAGAAACAGCGGTGATAGTGGCATTACATGAGATTGAAGACCTAATTAACCTACCGGAAATGACCGCCGCTGAACCCCTCGCTGCTGTGCTAATTCTCTCCAATTTAATTGCCGCTGCTTATATCGCCGCACCTGATCTTTTTGTTCTGATTGCCTCATCTATGGTTCAATTATCAGTTAAGTATGGGAACGCGCCATTGTCAGCATTTGGGTATGCCTGTTATGGATGTATTTTATTGGATCGTCAGCACAATTTTGAGGCGGGATATCAATTGGGTAAATTAGCGCTTAGTTTAGTGAATTGGTTTAATGCCCAGCAAGTCAAATGTAAAGTTTTAGAAGTGCTGGGCGCTCATAATTTGCATTGGAAAGAACATTTTAGTCAAACTGTACCTATCCTGATTGAGGGCTATCACAGTGGTATAGAAACGGGAGATTTTGAATTTGCCGGGTATTGCGCCTTTTATACCTGCGATCATCTCTATTTTAGTGGAGTTGAACTGGCTCAATTGGAACAAGAAATCACCACTTATAGTCAGGCGGTGCGGCAAATTCGTCGGGAAAGTCCATTTAATTGGACGGCAATTTTTTTACAGGCGGTGCAGAATTTACGGGGTCAAGGAGAAAATCCCACCCAGTTAACGGGGAAGGCGTATAATGAAGAGACATCCTTACCCCGGGCGCTGGCGGCGAATGACCGAACAGAACTGCATTTATTCTATTTAAATAAGCTGATTCTCTGTTATCTCTTTGGTGAGGTTGAGCAAGCGGTAGAAAATGCAGTTTTAGCGGAACAATATTTAAATGGCGTTACGGCAATGATCGTGATTCCAATTTTCTATTTTTATGATTCTCTTGCCCATCTCGCCCTCGTATCTGAAGCCACACCAACGGATAAACAGGCGTTGATTAACCGAGTTAACGCTAATCAAGAAAAAATGCAGATCTGGGCAAACCACGGTCCCATGAATCAGCAGCATAAACTTGATTTAGTTACCGCCGAAAAAGCGCGAGTTTTGGGGGAAGTGGTGACGGCGATGGAATGGTATGAACAAGCGATTAACGGGGCGAGGGAGAATGGCTATATTCAGGAGGAAGCCTTAGCTTACAATTTAGCCGCCCTATTTTATCAGCATCGGGGCATGGACAGGGTTGCCCATACCTATCTTAAAGAGGCACATTACGCTTACATGCGCTGGGGGGCGACGGCGAAGGTGAAGGATTTAGAAGCCCAACATCCCCAGCTTTTTGCGCCATCGTCTCCCGTCAGTTTTCTCACAGACAGCCGCACGACGGTGAGTAGTGTGTCTCAGAGAAATCAGTCGGCTTCGGCGTTAGATTTTGCCACACTGATGAAAGCCTCTGAAGCCATTGGTAGTGAAATTGAACTGAGTAAGTTACTGGCGGCGTTGATGAAAATTTTAATCGAAAATACGGGGGCGCAAACGGGCATGTTGATTTTAAATCAATCGGGAGAATGGGTGATTGAGGCGTCGCTGAATGGGGAGACGAATCAGGTTACTGTGTTGCAATCTCTTCCTGTGGCGAATCACCTACCGCTTTCCATAATTAACTATGTCACTCATACCCAAGAAACCGTGGTTAAAACCAATGCCGCCAAGATTGGCAAGTTTACCAATGATCCCTATATTCAAGCCCATCAAACCCAATCCGTTTTGTGTGCGCCGCTACTGAATCAAGGTCAACTCAGTGGTATCGTTTATCTGGAAAATAACCTGGCTACAGACGCCTTTACGCCAGACAGGTTAGAAGTATTACAACTCCTATCTGGACAAGCCGCGATCGCGATCGACAATGCCCGACTTTATAACACGCTAGAACAAAAAGTTGCCGCCCGCACCCAAGAGTTAAAAAATACCCTCGACTCTCTCAAAGCTACCCAAGATGAACTGATTCAATCGGAAAAGATGGCAGCCTTGGGACAATTAATTGCTGGGATTGCCCATGAAATTAATACACCCTTGGGGGCGATTCGTTCCTCCGCCGGAAATATTTCTAAGTTTTTAAGTCAAACCCTCGAACAATTACCTACCCTGTTTCAATCATTATCTCCAGAAGAAGGACAAGATTTTTTGAACATGTTACAACGTTCACTCCAAAACGAATCGGATTTAACCGCGAAAGAAGAACGCAAACGGCGGCGAGTCTTAGTTCGCCAATTAGAGGCGGAAGAGATTCAGGATGCGGATACTCTAGCCGATACTTTGGTTGATATGGGGATTTATGAAAACATTGAAGACTTTTTTCATTTACTGAAACGCCCCGATAGTTCGCACCTCTTAGAAACAGCGTACAAACTATCGGGATTACAACGGGGAACTCAAACCATCAACACCGCAACTGAACGAGCTTCTAAAGTAGTGTTTGCCTTAAAAACATACTCCCGTTATGACGAATCGGGGGTAATGATTCCGGCAAACCTAACAGCAGGTATTGAAACCGTGCTAACCCTGTATCAGAATCAACTCAAACATGGAATTAATGTCATCCGCAACTATGACGAGTTACCACCGATATTATGTTATGCGGATGAACTGAATCAAGTCTGGACGAACCTGATTCACAATGCGTTACAGGCAATGGATAATAAAGGAACATTAACCATTGATGTCAAACAGAAAAACCAACAAATAAACGTTAGCATTACCGATAGTGGTAAAGGAATCCCTCCAGAAATTAAAGCTAAGATATTTCAGCCATTTTTTACAACCAAGTCAGCCGGAGAAGGAAGTGGATTAGGGCTTGATATTGTGAAAAAGATTATTGAAAAGCATCAGGGTAAAATTGACATTGAATCTATTCCCGGTAAAACCACCTTTACGGTTTCATTGCCTTTTCGGACAGCGGAAGGCTAGAGAAGACAAAGGAGAAGGATATGATAATGAGATAAAAATAAGAGTAGAACTTTCTATTTCATGTTCCCTGTTCCCTGTTCCCCGTTCTCTGTTCCCTGTTCTCTGTTCCCTGTTCCCCGTTCCCTAATAAATAACCAATGACTAAACCCGTTATTTTGTGTGTTGACGATGAAAAAGTCGTTCTCAAAAGCCTCAAAGCTCAACTCAAAGAAGCCTTTGGCGATGCTTATACCTATGAACTGGCAGAAGCGGCTGATGAAGCGTTAGAATTAATAGATGAACTTGTAGAAGAAAATGTCAGTATTATTCTGATTGTATCGGATTGGTTAATGCCGGGAATGAAAGGGGATGAGTTTCTGGTTCAGGTGCATCATAAATTTCCCCATATCATTAAAATCCTGCTGACAGGTCAAGCAGATGAAGAGGCGATTGAACGCGCAAAACAGCAAGCAAAGCTGCATTACTGCTTATACAAACCCTGGTCAGAAGCGGAATTAGTAGAAGTTATTAAATTAGGATTATCTCAACTCTAACGTACTGATTGGAAAATTACCCACTCAATCCGATGATTTAAACCCCATCCAAAATCCTTGTGACTTCGGCGTAACCCTACGGGCAATCTACTATGACTAAACAGGTAATTATTTGTGTCGATGATGAGAAAACAGTACTCAGAAGTCTAAAAGCTGAGCTTAAGGAAGCGATTGGCAAGAATTACCTGATCGAAATTGCCGAAGCGGGAGAAGAGGCATTAGAGTTAGTTGAAGAACTCTTAGAGGAGGACTATGAGATTCTTTTGGTTATCTCTGACCATATCATGCCAGGGATGAAAGGAGATGAACTTTTAAAGCGTGTCCATGAGTTGTCACCGAAAACGCTGAAAATTATGCTCACCGGACAAGCGGATATTGAAGCCGTAGGCAATGCGATTAAGTATGCCAAACTCTATCGTTATATCGCCAAGCCATGGCAGGCGTCTGACTTAAGTTTGACGGTAAAAGAAGCCGTTAATAGTTATCTGCAAGCAAAAAAGTTGGACAAACAAAACGCCAAACTTAAATCTTTAAATCGAGACCTACAACAATCGATTCAATCCCTCAGTGCTAGTGAGTTAAAATTTCGGGCGATTTTCAATCAAACTTTTCAGTTTACGGGAATGCTGAGTGCTGACGGAATTGTCCTAGAAGTCAACCAAACTGCCCTTAATTTGGGTGACTTACATTTAGAGGATGTGGCAGGAAAACCGTTTTGGGACTGTTATTGGTGGACTATTTCCAGCGAAACCCAAACTCAGTTACAATCTGCCATTGCTCAAGCGGCTAACGGTAAGTTTATCCGTTATGAAGTGGATATATTAGGCGCAAAACAATGCATTGTGACAGTTGATTTTTCGATTAAACCCATTATTAATGACAATGGCAGTATTGAGTTTTTAATTATCGAAGGTCGAGATATTAGCGATGTCTATAATGAGTTACGTTTACGCAAAGAAGCTGAAGCGGCACTGGTGAAAGCAGAACAAAAGTATCGCTCTATCTTTGAAAACGCCCAAGAAGGAATCTTTCAGATTGCCCTAGATGGGAGTTATCTAAGTGCTAACCCCGCTTTAGCGCACATCTACGGCTACGATTCCCCGGAAGAATTGCTAACAATTATTAATAGTATTCACTATCAACTCTACGTTGACCCCCGTCGGCGTCCGGAATTCATGACACGGATGCAGCAGCATGGTGTCGTGTGCGAGTTTGAGTCGATGATTTGTCGCAAAGATGGCACAATTATTTGGATTAGTGAAAATGCTCGCACTGTATATGATGCGTCGGGAACTCCACTTTATTATCAGGGGTTTGTGGAAGATATTACCTCTCGCAAACAAGCGGAGGCGGAGCGAATCAAGTTCACGAATGAACTGTTCCACCTGAATCAATCTTTCTCCCGGTTTGTTCCCAGCCAATTCTTACAGATTTTAAATAAAGAAAGTGTGGTTGATGTTGAATTGGGCGATCAAGTTCAGCAGGAAATGTCCGTCCTTTTCTCAGATATTCGGGATTTCACCACTCTCTCGGAACGGATGACCCCCCAAGAGAATTTCAAATTTATTAACGCCTTTTTAAAGCGGATGGAGCCAGCGATTATCGAACATCAAGGCTTTATCGATAAATATATGGGCGATGCAATTATGGCACTCTTTGGTGGGATTGCGGATGATGCGGTTCAAGCTGGAATTGCCATGGTGCAGCGATTGTATGAGTATAATTTATGTCGTCTGCAATCAGGGTATACCCCTATCAAAATTGGTATTGGCATTAATACAGGATCGTTGATGCTGGGTACAGTTGGGGGAAAACACCGAATAGATAGTACGGTGATTAGTGATGATGTGAATTTAGCGGCTCGTTTGGAGGGACTAACGAAACAGTATAAGGTGTCGTTATTAATTTCGGGACAGACGTTAACTCGTTTACATAATCCAACCGACTATAGTCTCCGGTTTGTGGAGCAGGTTAAGGTTAAGGGGAAGTCAAAAGCTGTGGCGGTGTTTGAAGTGTTTGATGGAGATCCGCTCAAGATTAAGGAGGGCAAGTTAGCCACACTCTCCATCTTTGAAGAAGGGTTATTCCTCTACGCCAAGCAAGCCTTTGGCAAAGCGAAACAGCGGTTTGAACAGGTGTTGAGAATGAATCCCCAAGATGCGATCGCACAAATCTATCTTAACCGTTCCCTGGCGCACCTCCAGCATGACGGATTTTTTTTGACGATGAGGGATGAGGGATGAAGCAGGGGGAGCAATGTAGAGACGTGCTATGGCGCGTCTGGAAGCTGGGGGAGCAGAAATTACATTTAGAGCTTATCCGAGTAGTATTGGGAAAGATGGGAGACAGATGAAGTTAGATGAAGTTAGAGTTTATCCTTTGGCGTTTTAGGTTGTAAAGGAAGTTTAATTTTGTTCGATTACCTATAATAGAGAGTAGAGAGAAAAATTAATTTTGAACTCAGTCAACTGAGAGAAATAAATGCGGAAAACCGTACTTGTCATTTTATTTATTTTAGGGCTAGTATTATCAACCACATTCCGACTAGCTCCCGCGCAAGCGACAACCCCTGATTCCCAAGTGTATACCTGGGGGTTTGTGCGTCCCGGAAGTCAGCAATTAGTGTGTAAGCAGATTACAATTCATCCAGAAAAAGAGGTGGTTTCCCCAACCTCGCACCATAAATCGGTAAAGATGTCCTCTCGATCGACTATTGTTGAGGATCGCTATTGTTCCCGTTTAACCAAACCGTTTGCATAGCGTTGGTTGGTGTAATCGTCGGTGATGTCGTGGCGGGGGATACCTAATTTAATTGATTTATCTCACACGCCCAGAAACCGTAGGGGCGCACCGACGTGCGCCCGTGTTAACTTAAGCGGAAAACCCAAGCAATACCTTGACTCTACCCCACCCCATTGGTGACAAGTTAAGCCTGTATGCCAGCTGTCAAGGGAGTGTGAGAGAATATATCCAGGATTTAGTTCGCGTATATTAACCGCGAACTAATCACAGGATACAGAAGAGGCAATCAATTATGAGCAATAAGAGAAAACTAAGGCAACAACAAGACAGACTCAATCGGGCGGATCAACTTCAAGCTGCCATAGCCGCGCTTTCGATGGAAATCAACCAAATATCCAAAGAGGGTTCCGTCGCCCCTGCCGACTGCTGGCTAATGCGCTCTTTTTGCTAGGGGTACATCGGGAACTTACTGGTACTATAAACTACAAGCTCTCCATCCCATTTTTCCATCGAAAACTGGCAAGGGAAAAAAGAAAATTCTAAGTTAGTTCGCGGATATTGTACGCGAACTTCTGCGCCAAGTTGTTGTCCACACAGGAGGAATGGATGAGTCGAAGCCGGAAAACTAATCGAGACCACGCCAAACAGACCCAACGTCCGATGGTGGAAGATGAAGTCATAGCTTCTCAATTAGAAGCATTAGCATTGGTCAAACCCGCTCTAACCAGCCAAGAAAATTATTATCGCCAATTGGGATTGAGAGACCGGATTCTTAACTTACCTTTGATGGTGGCGGCGGTGTTAACCCTATTATGGCGATCCGGTTGCTGGGGTTAGAGAATTAACTCGAATATTAGCCAGAGAGGGATTTTTATGGTGTTCCCCGACGCAGGTAAGTCAACAAGCCATTTCTCAACGATTTTTAAGTTTTCCGGCACAATTATTCGAGAATGTTTTCAAACAATTGTTACCTGAATTAAGCAACAATTGGCAATTGAGGCATCGTCGTCCCCTACCCGAAAGTGTACAGTTTACTTTATCCAGATTTGAGAGAATTTGGATAGCTGATAGTTCCACACTAGAAGCGTTGTTCAGAAAGCTGAAAAGCTTAGAGACTGTCCCCAAAGGTCAGTTAGCTGGAAAGATGAGTGTAGTGATTGATTTAATCACCCGGCTCCCCGTGGAAATTTGGTTCCAAGAAAATCCCAGGGCGTCTGATACCCAGATCGAGTCAAATCTTTTGAGTTTAGTCGAGTCAAACACCTTGCTATTGCTGGATCGAGGGTTTTATCATTTTCAGTTTTGGCAGGAAATAATTGACAAAAATATTCATTTTATCACTCGAAGAAAGAAAGGCGCTTCAATTCAAGTCCAGCAAGTTTTTACCGATAGTTATGGCATTCGTGACCATCTGATTCGGATCGGTTCGGGAGCAAAAAAAACGAAGCAAGTTACCTTACGCCTCATTGAAGTACGTTCAGGTAAGATTTGGCACTCTTATCTAACATCTGTGCTTGACCCTACTATATTACCACCCTATGTCGTTGCTGATTTGTATCGACGGCGATGGCGGATTGAAGAAGCTTTTAATACGGTTAAGCGCCTTCTACGTTTAAGTTATTTATGGACTGGCTCTCTCAATGGAATCAAGCTACAGCTTTGGGAAACTTGGCTATTTTATGCGGTTTTAGTCGATTTAGGCGATGCTGTGGCTGATGAGCTTTCTTTACCTTTTGACCGTATCTCTTTACAGATGATTTATCGAGGACTTTATCATTTTTATGTCGCTCATCAAAAAGGGTTGGCTCCTGACCCGGTTCAATATGCAAGCCGCTCCATCTAATCAAGATTTAGGTATTGTCAAACAGCTCTTGAAACCCAATGTCAAGCTTATTGTAGCTCCCTTTCCGGATAAACAACACACCAAGAGTAAGTTTTTCTTCCAGCCTATAGCAGAAACCCCCTTGACTATTGGCACACAGCCTTAACTTGTCACCAATGGGGAGATGGGGAGATGGGGTGATAATGGCGAAATCCTTGCCGTAGTGCGAGCATCTTGCTCGCTACATAATTAGGGCTTGCTGAATAAGTGGTGAGGTGAGGGGGAGCAGGGGAAGCTGGGGAAGCTGGGGGAGCAAGGGTCCATTTTCCCTGAGCAAGGTGATGCCATACTTAGGAAGGATGCTACCCCATTTCCTGGCACTTTATCCACTGTCCATACGCCTCAATGTATTTATGGATCAGGGTTTCCGGGTTGTGCATCAAGCCCTAATTAAAACGAAATATCACCATTTTAATCGTATTCCAAGGTATCCGATCGCTGTAATGGTGGAACCGAATTTTTGGTTGTTGTCTCTGGTGTTTGCTTATTTTTATTGGTGATTGAATCTGTCTCATTAAACGACTGGGATTGAAGCGAAGGTATGGTTGGCTTGGTTACCTCTGTGGATGTTCTTATCTCCAATGTAGGCAGATTCAATTCATCCTCTAGATTAATCACATTACCACCAAAAAATT